>NZ_JBSGQV010000025.1:0-88686 GCF_053606025.1 Streptomyces sp. NPDC055254
GCCCCGCCCCGCGCCAGGCCCCGCGCCACGCCAGGCCCCGCGCCACGCCGGGCCCTCGCCCCGCCCCGCGCCGCGCGCCCCACCGGCCCGGTCCGCCCGTGCTACGGCCGGGCGGCGCGGCCCTGGGCCACCGCGTAGAAGGCGACCGCGGCCGCCGCGCCCACGTTCAGCGAGTCCACGCCGTGCGCCATGGGGATGCGCACCCACTCGTCGGCGGCGACCAGGGCCTGCGTGGACAGGCCGTCGCCCTCCGCGCCCAGCATCAGGGCGACCCGGTCCAGGGACTGCGGGGCGGCCACGTCGATCGGCGAGGCCTTCTCGTGCGGGGTGAGGGCGAGCAGCTTGAAGCCCGCCTCGCGGACCGAGTCCAGGCCCTTCGGCCAGGCGTCCAGGCGGGCGTAGGGCACGGAGAAGACCGCGCCCATGGAGACCTTCACCGAGCGGCGGTAGAGCGGGTCCGCGCAGTCGGGGGACAGCAGCACCGCGTCCATGCCGAGGGCGGCGGCGCTGCGGAAGATGGCCCCGATGTTGGTGTGGTCGTTGACCGCTTCCATGATGACCACGCGCCGGGTCGTGGCGAGGATCTCCTCGGCCGTGGGCAGCGGCTTGCGCTGCATGGAGGCGAGGGCGCCGCGGTGCACGTGGTAGCCGGTGACGCGCTCGGCGAGCTCCGGGCTGACGGCGTAGACGGGAGCGGGGAGTTCGTCAATGACGTCGCGCATGACGTCGACCCACTTGGCGGACAGCAGCATCGAACGCATCTCGTAACCGGCGTCCTTGGCCCGTCTGATGACCTTCTCGCCCTCGGCGATGAAGAGGCCTTCGGCGGGCTCGCGCCGGCGCCGGAGTTCGACGTCGGTCAGGCCCGTGTAGTCGCGCAGGCGCGGGTCGTCGGGGTCCTCGACGGTGATGAGATCAGCCACAGGGTGATACTGCCTTGTCCTGGGTGCGGTGCCAACGGCCTGTCAGGCGCCGGTGGTGGGGACGCTCGGGGTTCCGACGCGGACGACCTCGCCGATGACGATGACGGCCGGCGGGCGGACCCCCTGCGCACGGACCGTCTCGGCGACCGTGGCGAGGGTGGCGTCGACGCGGCGCTGGGCGGCGGTGGTGCCCTCCTGGACGACCGCGACGGGGGTGTCGGCGGAGCGGCCGTGGCGGACGAGCGCCTCGGCGATCAGACCGATCTTGTCGACGCCCATGAGGATCACCAGGGTGCCGGTGAGCCGGGCCAGGGCGGCCCAGTCGACGAGCGAGCGCGGGTCGTCGGGGCCGACGTGGCCGCTGACGACGGTGAACTCGTGGGCGACGCCCCGGTGGGTGACCGGGATGCCGACGGCGCCGGGCACCGAGATGGAGCTGGAGATGCCGGGCACGACGGTGCAGGGGATACCGGCCTCGGCGAGGGCCTGGAGCTCCTCCATGCCGCGGCCGAAGACGTACGGGTCCCCGCCCTTGAGCCGGACCACGGCCTTGCCGGCCCTGGCGTGCTCGATCAGGGCGTTGTTGATGGCCTCCTGGGCCATGAACCGGCCGTACGGGATCTTGGCGGCGTCGATGACCTCGACGTGCGGGGGGAGCTCGTCGAGCAGGTCGCGGGGGCCGAGGCGGTCGGCGATGACCACGTCCGCCTCGGCGAGGAGGCGGCGGCCGCGCACGGTGATCAGGTCGGGGTCGCCGGGGCCGCCGCCGACGAGGGCGACGCCGGGGGTCGAGCGGTGGCGGTGGCCGGGGGCGGTGAGGGTGCCGTCGCGCAGGCCCTCGATGACGGCGTCGCGGACGGCGGCGGAGCGGCGGGGGTCGTTGCCGGTCAGCACGGCGACGGTGACGCCCTCGACGCGGCCGGTGGCCGGGGTCCAGGCGGTGGCGGCGGAGGCGTCGTCGGCGCGCACGCACCAGACCCGCTCGCGCTCGGCCTCGGCGGAGGCGCGCTCGTTGGCCTCGCGGTTCTGGGTGGCGACGAGGGCGTACCAGGCGCCGGCGAGGTCGCCGTCCTCGTAGCGGCGGCGCTCCCAGCGGATCTCGCCGGTCTCGGCCATGGCGTCCACGGAGGGGGTGGCGGAGGGCGAGACGAGCAGGACGTCGGCGCCGGCCGCGATGAGCGCCGGCAGGCGGCGCTGGGCCACCTGGCCGCCGCCGATGACGACGACGCGGCGGCCTGCCAGGCGGAGTCCTACGGGGTAGGCGGGGGTGTCGGCCATGGCGGTTGCGGCTCCTGGTGCGGCGGAGGGGGCCGCTGCGACGCTGGAGCGGCTGGTACGAGGGGTCTGCGGTGTCCGGATCAACGATACGACCCGCCGGGGTGGAGTTCCTGACCGGGTGGTCGGCGGACGGCGGGGTCGGTGGTACCGGGGTGGGGTCCCGGGTGCGGTGGGGCGGGGCCCCTCCCGCGGGGCCCCGCCCCGGGGGCGCGTCCAGGGGGCCCGTGCCGCGGGGCCCGTGCCGCGGGGCCCGTGCCGCGGGGACCCGTCCAAGGGGACCCGTCCAGGGGGGCGCGCGGCGAGGGGGCGCGTCCCGGGGGCGCGGGGGGTGCCGTCTCGGGCGGTACGGGCACGGTCGTGCCGACGGGGGCGGGCGGGGGCTGTGCCGCTTGCGCGGGCCGTGCCGGCCGGGTGGTGGGCGGGGCCCATTCGTGCCGGGCGGCGCGGGCCGTGCCGGCTCGGTGGCGGCCCGTGCCGGGGGCGCGGCCGGGCGGGGGCGGCGGGGCTTCGGTGTGGGGTGGGGCCACTCCGGGACGTCTCCTCGGCTCGCGAACCCTGAGCCGGACCGGTCTGCCGGTCGGCGATGGTTCGCTCGACCTGCGGGGACATCCCGGAGTGTCCCCACCCCACGCGGCCCGCCTCGTCCCGTACGCGGAGCACCCCTGCGCGGACGCTCATGCCGCGTGCGAAAGACGGCCCGGCCCCGAGCCGTCCCCACGTCCCGTACTCGCAACACCCCTGGGAGCCGCATCGCCTTCTCACGCCCGTGGGAGGAACGGCCCGGCCTCCGGGGCGGCCGGCTCCGCACCCGTCGGCGGTCGAGGCCCGGGGCCGTGAGGACCGCCCGGAGTGGCCCCACGTTCCGTACTCGGAACGCCCCGGGGAGATACCGCCTTCTTGCGCCGCATACGGACACGGCCCGGCCCGGCCCGGCCCGGTCCCGCTCGCGGTGGGGGCCGGGCCCTTGGGGACCGGCCGAGTGGCCCCAGCCCCGCGGCCCCCGTCCCGTACCTCGGAACGCCCCGGGGGGATACCGCCTTCTTGCGCCGCGTGCGGAGACGGCCCGGCGGTCCCGGTCGCGGTCGGGGCCCGGGTCTCTTGCTCGCGGGCCCCTCGGCCGCGCGGGCGGAGGCACGGGGTGGGGGCTACTTCTCCGTTACGCCCGCCGAATCGAAGGTGGCGACCTCGTGCATCGCGCGGGCCGCGCTCTGGACCAGCGGGAGGGCCAGCAGTGCGCCCGTGCCCTCGCCGAGGCGGAGGTCCAGGTCGACCAGCGGGCGCAGGCCGAGCCGGTTCAGGGCCGCCACGTGGCCCGGTTCCGCGCTGCGGTGGCCCGCGATGCACGCCGACAGCGACTCCGGAGCGATGGCGCGGGCCACCAGGGCGGCCGCGCCGGCGCTGACGCCGTCCAGGATGACCGGCGTACGCAGGGACGCGCCGCCGAGCAGGAGTCCGACGATCGCCGCGTGCTCCAGGCCGCCGATGGCCGCGAGGACGCCGATCGGGTCCGCCGGGTCCGGCTGGTGGAGTTCCAGGGCGCGGCGTACGACCTCGACCTTGCGGGCGTGGGTCTCGTCGTTGATGCCCGTGCCCCGGCCGGTGACCTCCGCCGGGTCGACGCCCGTGAAGACCGAGATGAGGGCGGCGGAGACCGTGGTGTTCGCGATGCCCATCTCGCCGGTGAGGAGGGCCTTGTTGCCGGCCGCGACGAGGTCGCGGGCCGTCTCGATGCCCACCTCGATGGCGGCGACCGCCTCCTCGCGGGTCATGGCCGGCCCGGTGGACAGGTCGGCCGTGCCGGGGCGGACCTTGCGCGGGAGCAGGCCGGGGGTCGCCGGCAGGTCGCCGGCGACGCCGACGTCGATGACGCAGACCTCGGCGCCGACCTGGTTGGCGAAGGCGTTGCAGACCGCTCCGCCGCCCAGGAAGTTGGCCACCATCTGCATGGTGACCTCCTGCGGCCACGGGGTGACGCCCTGGGCGTGCACTCCGTGGTCGCCGGCGAAGATGGCGACGGCGGCCGGCTCCGGGATGGGCGGCGGGCAGACCCGGGAGAGGCCCGACAGCTGCGCGGAGATGATTTCGAGCATGCCGAGGGCCCCGGCGGGCTTGGTCATGCGCTTCTGGCGCTCCCACGCCTCGCCCAGCGCCTTCGCGTCGAGCGGGCGGATGCCGGCGACCGTCTCCGAGAGGAGGTCGTGCGGTTCCTCGCCGGGCAGTGCGCGGCGCCCGTAGGTCTCCTCGTGGACCACCCAGGACAGGGGGCGGCGCCGGGACCAGCCGGCCTGCGCGAGTTCGGGCTCCTCGGGGAACTCGTCGACGTACCCGACGCACAGGTACGCGACGACCTCCAAGTGCTCCGGCAGACCGAGTTCGCGGACCATCTCGCGCTCGTCGAAGAAGCTGACCCAGCCGACGCCGAGGCCCTCGGCGCGGGCGGCGAGCCAGAGGTTCTCGACGGCGAGGGCCGAGGAGTACGGGGCCATCTGCGGCTGGGTGTGCCGGCCGAGGGTGTGGCGGCCGCCGCGAGTGGGGTCGGCGGTGACGACGATGTTCACCGGGGTGTCGAGGATGGCCTCGATCTTGAGTTCCTTGAACTGCTTCGCCCGGCCCTTGGGCAGCGACTTGGCGTACGCCTCGCGCTGGCGCTGGGCGAGCTCGTGCATCGTGCGGCGGGTCTCGGCCGAGCGGATGACGACGAAGTCCCAGGGCTGCGAGTGGCCGACGCTGGGCGCGGTGTGGGCCGCTTCCAGGACGCGCAGCAGCACCTCGTGCGGGATCGGGTCGCTACGGAAGCCCTTGCGGATGTCGCGGCGCTCGCGCATGACCCGCAGGACGGCCTCGCGCTCGGCGTCGGCGTAGCCCGGGGCCGGCTCGCTCGCGGCGGGCTCGGTCGGCTCGGCGGGCCCGACGGGCTCTGCGGCTGCTGCTGCTACGAGCGGCTCCGGCTGCTCGCCCTCGCCCGCGGCGGTCTCGGGCCGCGGGTCGGCCGCGTCGGCCGCCGGCTCCGCCGGGACGGCGGGTTCGGGCTGCGGTTCGGAGGCTTCCGGACCCGGTACCTCGGCCGGACCCGGCACCTCGGCCGGACCGGGGAGCGGCTCCGGGTGGGGCTCCGGCTCGGCGGCCTCCGGTGCGGCCGGGGCCTCGGGCGCGGCGGGCTCTTCGAGGGCCGGGGCGGCCGGCGCGGGCTCCGCCACGGCGGCCACCGGCTCGGCGGGGGCGACGGGCTGCGGTTCGGGTACGGCGGCCGGGGCGGGCTCCTCGAAGACCGGGGCGACCGGCTCGGCCAGCGCGTCGGCGGGAAGGGGCTCGGCGGCCACCGGCTCGGCGGGGGCGACGGGCTGCGGTTCGGGTACGGCGGCCGGGGCGGGCTCCTCGGAGACCTGCGCGGGTGCCTCGACCGGGGCGGACGCCTCCGGCCCGGCGGGCGCGTCGGCGGCGGGCGCCGGGTCGGGGACCGGGAGGGCTTCGGCCACCGCTACCGGTTCGGGAGCGTGGGCCGGCTCCGGCGCGGGCTGCGCGGTCCCCTCCTCGGCGAGGGCGAGGGCGACCGCGACGGCGTCCGGCGCGGGCTCCGCCGCGGGCTCCGGCACGGGCTCAGGCGCCGGCTCGGCGGTCCACGGGGCCCCGGCCTGCGGCGGGATCTCGCCCAGCTGCGGTGCGGCGACGGTCTCGGCGCGCGGGACGTCCAGGTACTCGGGCCCGGTGGTGGGCGGTCCCGCCTGGCGGAGGGGCATCGGCGTCACCGGGGTGCCCGTCGCGGCGGCGACGGGGGCGGGCACGGCCGGAGCCGCGGCCGGGCCCCGGTCCGCGAGGGACCGGACGACGCCGCCGGTGGCGTCGGGGACGGGCGGGCCCATGTGCAGCGGGCGCCGGACCGGGGCCGCGGGGGCCGCTTGAGCCACGGGCGCCGCCTGCGGCGGGCCGACCAGCCCGCCCAGGTCCAGGGCGCCGGAGTCGCGGCCGCCCGCCTCGTGGGCGCCCGCCTCGTGGGCGCCCGCGCTGTACGCGGGGTCGGGGAAGGACGGCTGCGGGAAGTCGGAGTAGCTTCCGGGTGCCGGGTAGGCGGCGGGTGCCTCGGGGTGGGCGGGCGCGGAGCCGTAGGAGGTGTCCGCGTAGTGCGGGAACTCGGAGGGCTGGGGCTCGACCGGGAAGACGGGGGCCGGGGGGACGACCTGGGGGTCGCTCCACGCGCCCTGGCCGCTCGGCATGAGCAGGAGTTCCTCCTCCTCGGGCCCTGCCGGATCGTCCACGAGGTCCTGGAAGGCGTAACCGGTGGGAAGCGGCGGGATCTGGACCGGAGCGGGGATGCCCTGCTGATCCACCATGCCCGCGCTGTCCGGGAGACCCTCGCCCGGTACCTGGCCGGTGTCAGTCATGCGTACCCCTCGCCCATCGGTGTTGCTTCTTCGATCGCCCGGTCGCCCACGGGGTTGCCGAGCCGAGTTGCCGTGCGGCGCCTTCGCCTCACGTGCGCCTGCGCGGCAACCACAAAGCATTGTCGCGCCCGTTAGCCACCACGGCGGCCATTACGGCCGCAGGCCGCTGTGGACTGCGCCACGTCGCGCGTCCCGGCGGTGTCGCGTGCCCAAATCGGGCAGGGCAGTACGACGATCGGCCAGCCTACCCCGGCCCCTGGGTCAGCGGGCCACGGGGCGTTCGGCTGCCAGGAGGAACACCACGGAACGGTCCTGTTCGCTCCAGGTACGGGGGTCCAGGCCCACGGACTGGAGCAGGGCGCACTCGACGGCGTACCCGTGTTCGGTGAGGACCCGGCCGATGGCCTCCGCCTCGTCGCGGGTGGAGGCGTGGCTGACGATCCGTTCGGGACGGCGTTCGGCGACGGCCGCGACGACCGGGGCTCCCCCGCCGCCGACGCGTACGACGTCCGGCTCGGGCAGGTCCTCCAGTACGTGCGGGGCCTGCCCAGCTACGACCTGGAGCTGTACTCCCCTGGCGCGGGCGGCGGTCGTCATCCACTCGCACGCGCCCGGGTCGGCGTCCACGGCGATGACGGCGGCGCCGAGCGCGGCGGCGTCCACGGCGACGCCGCCGGAGCCGGCGCCGATGTCCCAGACCAGGTCGCCGGTGCGCGGGCCGAGCCGGGCCAGTTGGGCGGCCCGCAGCTGGGCCGACTCGCCCTCGCCCGCGCCGGGTTGCGGCCTCGCCCAGCCGCGCGGGCCGGCCTGCGCGGCGGTCTGCCCGAGGAGCCAGCCCGGGTCGGCGGCGGGGGCCTGGCCGCCGCCGATGACGATGACCACGTTCGGGTCGCGCCAGGCGTGGTCGGCGGCCTTGTCGGAGGTGAGGACGCTCACCTGCTCGCTGTCGGTGCCCAGTTCCTCGCAGATGACGAAGGTCCGGTGCACGGAGCCGAGGAGCAGGGCGAGTTCGGCGGGGCCGGCGCCGGGCGAGGTGAGGACGGCGACCTTGCTGTGGGCGCGGCAGACGTTGACGGCGCGGCGCAGGGTGCGGGGGTGGGCGACGACGACCTGGGCGTCGTCCCAGGGCATGCCGGCGCGGGCGAAGGCGGCGGCGACGGAGGAGACGGCGGGGACGACCTCGACCTCCAACCCGTGCTCCGGGGCGCGCAGGGTGCGTACGACGCCGAAGAAGCCGGGGTCGCCGTCGGCGAATACGACGGCGGTGCCACGGTGGCCGGCGATGCGGCGGGCGGCGAGGCCCAGGCTGCCGAGGCGGACGCGTTCGGCGGCGGGCGGTACTTCGGGGAGTGCGAGGTGGTGGGCCGCGCCGGCCACCAGGGTGGCGGCCGAGAGCGCGGACCGCGCGGCGGCGGTCAGCGGCGAGCCGTCCCAGCCGATCACCGTGACCCGGTCGGCCATCGTCGTCAGTCTCCTGGGGTGGGGGCAGGCGAAGGTTCTTCGGGAGGGTCGGGCACGGTGAGACTACCTGGTCATACGGTCAGTTCCAGTCGGCGCCGACGGCGTAGCCGTTCGCGTCGGCACGCTGTCCGTGGCCGGTGCGGCCGTCGTAGGAGTCGTAGCCGTCGTAGCTCGCGTAGCCGTCGCTCTCGTCGAGGTCCTCGGGGACGAGGCTCCAGACGATGAGGTCGGTACGGGTGTCGGCCCAGGAGCCGTCGGGGTTCTGCGTGCGCACTATCCACGCGTTGCGCAGCACGCCCTCGCTGATGCAGCCGATCTTCTGGGCGACCTGCTGGGAGGCGGTGTTGTCGGCCGCGGTGCGCAGTTCGAGACGTTCGAAGCCCTGGTCGCGGAAGAGCCATTGGGCGACGGCGAGTACGGACTCGCTGGCGTATCCCTCGCCTCTGGCCCAGGGGGCGGTGACGTATGCGGCTTCGGTGGCGCGGGTGCGCCAGTTGGTGTTGCTCAGGTGGACGGTACCGACGAGGCGGTGGGTGAGGAACTCGGTGACGGCGAAGACGATGCCCCGGCCCCCGGTGCGTTCGGCGTGGGACCGCCGGGTGGCCCAGTCCCGGGCGTCGGCGTGGGTGTAGGGGTGGGGCGCGGAGGTCCAGGCGGTGACGTTCTCGTCGTTCATCATCTCGGTGAGCGCGATGACGTCCTCCTCCTCGAACGGGCGCAGCACCAGTCGGTCCGTGCTGATGGTGACGTCCGGGAAGGTGGTAGTCATGCGCAGCTCCATGCCTGGGACCGTGGTGCGACCGTGGTGCGATGCGACCGTGGTGCGGGATGTTCGTGCCGGACCGTCGTGCGGGTCGTAGGCCACAGCATGCAGCATCGGCCGGGGGAAGTGCAGGGCCGGGTGTGCCCGGAAGCGGGCAGCCCTCGGCCCCGCGCGCCGGAGGGGGCGGGCGGGGCCGGGGCGGTGGTGCGGGCGGGGCCGGGGAGGGTCAGGAGGCCGGGGTACCGAAGGCCGGGATGACCGATCCCTGGTACTTCTCCTCGACGAACTTCTTGACGTCGTCCGAGTTCAGGAGCTTGGCGAGCTTCTGGATCCGCGGGTCGTTCTGGTTGCCGTCCTTGACCGCGAGGAAGTTGGCGTAGGGGTTGTTCTCCGCCTTTTCCAGGATCAGGGAGTCCTTGGCGGGCGACAGGTCGGCCTCGATCGCGTAGTTGCCGTTGATGACGGCGGCGTCGACGTCGTTCAGGGCGCGCGGGACCGTGGCGGCCTCCAGCTCCTTGAACTCAAGGCCCTTCTTGTCGGTGATGTCGGACAGCTTGGCGCTGGTGCCGACGCCCTCCTTGAGGGTGATCAGGTCGTTCGCGGCGAGCAGCTGGAGCGCGCGGCCCTCGTTGGTGGTGTCGTTGGGGACGGCGATGGTCTGGCCGGCCTTGATGTCCGCGAGGGTCTTGACCTTCTTGGAGTAGAGGCCGAGGGGCTCCAGGTGCACGGTCACGACGGGCACGATGGTCGTGCTGTTCTTCTTGTTGAAGTCGTCGAGGTACGGCTTGTGCTGGAAGTAGTTGCCGTCGACCTGGCCCTGCTGGGTGGCGGTGTTCGGCAGGACGTAGTCCGTGAACTCCTTGACCTCCAGCTTGAGGCCTTCCTTCGCCGCGAGCTTGTCCTTGACGAAGTTCAGTACGTCGGCGTGCGGGCTCGGGGAGGCCGCGATGACGAGCGCCTTGCTCTCGTCCGTCTTGCCGCCGTCGGCCTTGGCGGAGGACGGGTCCGAGGAGCTGCCGCAGGCGGTGAGGCCGAGGGTGAGCGCGGTGGCCGTGGCGGCGAGGGCGGTGAGCTTGATGTTCTTACGCACGAAGAGTGCCTTTCTGACGGAACAAGTACGAGTACTTGCGGGGGTGGCCCGAGCACGACAAGTGCGGGCTGTTCTGCAGGGAGAGGAAAGTCTTTTGCGCGCGCCGCGGTTCAGGCCGTCCGGCCGCGGCGGGCCAGGAGGCGGACCACTCCGTCGCCGATCAACTGGATCACCGTGACCAGGGCGATCAGGACGACGACGGTGGCGACCATGAAGCCGGTCTCGAAGCGCTGGAAGCCGTAGGTGATGGCCTTGGAGCCGAGTCCTTCGCCGCCGACGGCGCCGGCCATGGCGGAGTAGCCGACCAGCGTGATGACGGTGGTCGTGACTCCGGCGACCAGGGAGGGCAGGGCCTGCGGGAGGAGCACCTTGCCGACCAGGGTGGGGATGCCGCCGCCCATGGACTCGACGGCCTCGATCAGGCCGGGGTCGACCTCGCGGACGGCGGTCTCGACGAGGCGGGCGAAGAAGGGGATGGCTCCGATGGCGAGCGGGACGATCATGGCCGTGGGGCCGATGAAGGTGCCGACGACGGCGGTGGTGACCGGGATGAGGAAGATCAGCAGGATGATGAACGGCAGCGAGCGGCCTATGTTCACTATGACGCCGAGGACCTTGTTGAGGGGCTGGTTCTGCAGCAGGCCGCCCTTGTCGGTGAGGACCAGGAGGATGCCGACGGGCAGTCCGCCGAGGACGGTCACCAGGGTGGACCACAGCACCATGTAGAGGGTGTCGTACGTGCCCTGGCTGAGCAGGGGCTGCATTTCGGACCAGGTCACTTGGCACCATCCTCGACCAGTGCGGCGAGTTCGTCGTCGGTGTTGTCGGGGGACCCGCCGCCGGGGGCGTCGGCCCCGTCGACGATGTCGATCTGGAGGCCCTGCTCGCGCAGGAAGCCGACCGGGACGACGTTCTCCTCGTAGCCGCCGGGGAGTTCGATGCGCATGCGGCCGATCTGGCGGCCGGCGACGGTGTCCATCGCGGCTCCGAGGATCGAGATGTCGATGTTGTACGTGCGCGAGAGCTGGGAGATGACCGGCCGGGCGGCGGCCTCGCCGTGGAAGGTGACGTCGACGACGGTGCGGTCGGGACCGGTGGCGGTGCCGGTGACGGGGAAGAGTTCGCCGGCCAGCTCGGAGCCCGGGGTGGCGAGCAGTTCGGCGACGGTGCCGGACTCGATGACCCGGCCCCGCTTCATCAGGGCGGCGGAGTCGCAGACTGACTTGACGACGTCCATCTCGTGCGTGATGAGCAGCACCGTCAGGCCGAGCTGCTGGTTGAGGTCGCGCAGCAGCTGGAGGATGGAGCGGGTGGTCTCCGGGTCGAGGGCACTGGTGGCCTCGTCGGAGAGCAGCACCTTGGGGTCGCCGGCGAGGGCGCGGGCGATGCCGACGCGCTGCTTCTGTCCGCCGGAGAGCTGGGTGGGGTAGGCCTTGGCCTTGTCGCCGAGGCCCACGAGGTCGAGGAGTTCCAGGGCTTTGCGGGAGCGCTCGCGGCCGGAGACGCCGAGGATCTCCAGGGGCAGTTCGATGTTGCCCTGGACGGTGCGCGAGGACAGCAGGTTGAAGTGCTGGAAGACCATGCCGATGCGGCTGCGGGCCTCGCGGAGCTCCTTGCCGGCCCGGCGGCCGCGACCGGCGAGTGCGGTGAGGTCGACGCCGTCGACCGTCACGGTGCCGGTGGTGGGGCGCTCCAGCAGGTTCACGCAGCGGATGAGCGAGGACTTGCCCGCGCCGCTCTGGCCGACGACTCCGTAGACCTCGCCCTTGCGGACGTGCAGGTCGACGCCGTCCAGGGCGGTGACCTCGCGGCCACGGGATTGATAGACCTTCGTGAGGCCCGTTGTGGTGATCACAGGATTTCCGTCGCTGTCGAGTGCTCGGCGCAGCGGGGTGCCGGGCACGGGGCGAACATCTGGGGACGCGATACGGGTCGGACCGTCTGAAATCGACTCGGACGACACGTGCGCGGGGCAGGAGTGGTCCGTACCGCTGGGAGGCGTGTGACGGACGGACTCGGCAGGCTCCGCTTCGGGGCGCGGAACTCGGGGAGGGGCCCTCAGAAGGCGCGCATTCGACACATACAACGAGCACCGGGCGTCATCGTCGCCTCGGTCGCAAGGGTGCGGCTGCTCGTCGTGGTCATGGGCCCAAGTAAACCAGACGTATCCCTTGACCGATCAACAATGTCCGAATACCGGACGGAATCCGGCCGCATTGCGGACACCCCCGGGCGGCCCCGTCCGTCCGTCCCGACCGTCGGGACGCGACTCCTAACTGCACCGTCACGGTCAGGACCTCCGCACGGCCGCCTCCTCCCGGGGTGCGGATTCCGACCGGGTTGTGGCCAAGGCCACGGTGGGGGAAGGCCTTGGCGCCGGGGTGCGCGCATCGGGTCTTTCGGCCCGTAATACCCTCGCTGCATGCTCGACGCCCTGACGGTCGCCATCGGCGCGGCCGCACTCGCCCTCGCCGCCTGGTGCGGCCACGCCGCATGGCGGGACCAGCCGACCAAGGACTGGCACTTCATCGGCATGGCCGTGGTGACCGTGCTGGTCCTGGCGCAGCTGGTGGTCGGCCTGGTCGAGCTGGCCGGGGGCGACCGGCCCGACGAGGGCACGGTGATCTTCGTGGCGTATCTGCTGGGCGCCTTCGCGGCGGTCCCGGCCGCCGGGGTGCTGTCGCTGACCGAGCGCACGAAGTGGGGCTCGGTGACCGTGGCCGCGGGCGCGGTCGTGCTCGCCGTCCTCGAAGTACGGCTCTACGACATCTGGGGAACCACCGGTGCCTGATACGACGACCGCCGCCCCGTCCGCCGGGCGCGAGAGGCTGGGGTCCGGCCCCGGACTGCTGCTGGTCTGGCTCTACGGGGTGATGGTGGTCGGCGCCGTCTCGCGGTCGGCGTACCAGATCTCGACCGAGTTCGGCCGGGCGCCGCTGGCGTACTCGCTCTCCGCGGCGGCCGCGCTCGCCTACGCCTTCATCACCTACTCGCTGGTGCGCGGCGGGGAGCGGGCCCGCAAGGCGGCGCTGGTGTGCTGCGCCGCGGAGCTGGCCGGCGTGCTGGTCGTGGGCACCTGGACGCTGGTGCGTCCCGAGGCCTTCCCCGACGCGACCGTGTGGTCGGACTTCGGGATGGGCTACCTGTTCATCCCGGTGATCCTGCCGATCACCGGGATGCTCTGGCTCCGCGCGAAGCGCCCGGCGCAGGGCGCCAGGGGCTAGGGGCTAGGCGCTGACGGTGAACGCGCTCGGGTCCTTGGCGTCCTTCTCCAGGATCACCAACTGCACGCCGTCCGAGGCCGTGCGGCCGCCGACCTTCGTGTAGCCCGCCTTGCGGTAGAGCCGCAGGTTCGACTCGCTCTTGTGGCCGGTGTGCAGGCGGAACCGGATGGTCCCGGCGTGCCCCGCGAGGGCCTCCTCGACGGCGCGCAGCAGGCGCGCCCCGAGCCCGTGGCCCTGCAGGCGCGGGTGGACGCAGAGCTTGGCGATGCTGCCGGTGCCGTCCTCGTCGACGCTGCCGCGCACGGTGCCGACGATCTCGTCGCCGAGGCGCGCCACCAGGACGGTGTTCGACGCCAGCTCCTCCTTGAGGGAGTCCAGGGACTGGGTGAGCGGCTGGATGAGGTAGTTGCCGTACAGCTCGGCCTCGCGCTGGAAGGCCAGGTACTGCAGTTTGAAGATCTGCTCAGCGTCCTCGGCAGCCGCCGCCGAAATGGTCACGCTCATGCCCATGTGCGCATGCCTCCCGCTCACCTGGTAGCCCTGTGGTCTACCGCTCCTTTCCCCACAGGCCAGGAGCCGCAACCTCTGCAGCCAGCATTCTGCGCAGACATCCCAGGCAACGGGAACGGACGGGCCCCAAACTTCCTTGTGAGATACCCAACTCTCCTGCGATTTCACGGTAAGTGAGGTCTCTGGGCGACAGAAGTGCCCGCATCAGCTCCGGGCAGCGTCCCGGTAACCGGGCGACCGCCGATCGCAGGGCCCGGTTCGACTCCCCGTGCAGCAGGGCGTCCTCGGGGGCGGTCGCGGGGTGCGCGCGGCGCTCGTCCGCGACGTGGTGCCGGGCGTCGTACGCGACTTCCCGGCGCGCGCGGCGCCGGGCGAGGCGGGCTTCCGCGCGTACCGCCCGGCGCAGCCAGCGGGCCGGCTCCTCCGGGTGGGCGGCGGCCGGATCCGGCGCGTGCCGGCGGCGTTCCAGCAGCCGCACCCAGACGGCTTGTTCGAGGTCGGCGGCGTCCACTCCGGCGCCCGGGGCCTCCGCGGCCGCCTCGGCGGAGAGCAGCGGGCCCAGCTCGCCCAGCAGGTCGGGCTCCTTCAACAGGTCCATGCCGGGCGGGACGAACGGTCCGGGTCCGGCGGTTTCCCCGCCGGGCCCGGCCCACTCGTACGTGGCGGCCCGCTCAGCCGTTGACGGGTCGTCGGCCGGGACGGAAGGCCTCCGCCGCGAGCAGGGCGGTGTCCGGGTTGTCGGTGAAGATGCCGTCGATGCCCTGGGCGAAGTAGGTGCGCAGGGCGCCGAGGGCGTCCCCGTACGCGGCCGGGTCGGCGCCCTTGCGGTACTCGGCCGGCAGGAAGCTGTTCTCGTTGCGCGCGGTGTAGGGGTGCAGCACCAGACCCCGCGCGTGGGCGTCCCTCACGAGGGTGGTCGGGGTGCCGAGCCGGCCCTCGGCGTCGCGCGGGACGATCAGGTCGAGGGTCGGGCCGATGCCCTGGGCGAAGCCGGCGATCCACTTGAGTCCGGCGGGCCGCACCAGGTCCGCGACCGTCCGCGGGTCCCCGGCCAGCTCGAAGTCCCAGGGGCGGGTGTGCGCGGCGGAGAGCAGGACGACGCGGGGCGCGGAGACCAGCCGGGAGAGCCGCTGGACGCTGGAGGGCTCGAACGACTGGAGGAAGACGGCGGCGTCGCGGCCGTCGCGGCCGTAGCGGCGCAGCAGCCGGGCGAGGGGCTCCTCCAGACCGAGGCCGAGGGACCGGAAGTAGCTGGGGTGCTTGGTCTCCACGTGGAGCCAGATCCGCCGGCCGCGCCGCTTGCCCTCGCGGTCGGCCCAGCGGAGCACCTCCTCGAAGGTGGGCACGGCCCACTGGCCGTCGTAGAGCGTGTTGCGCTGGCGGACGGCGGGGATGCGCTCCTTGGCCCGCAGGGTCTTCAGCTCGGCGAGGGTGAAGTCCTCGGTGAACCAGCCGGTGACGGAGACCCCGTCGACGGACTTCGTGGTGCGGCGGTCCGCGAAGGCCGGGTGCGCGGCGACGTCGGTGGTGCCGCCGATCTCGTTCTCGTGGCGGCACACGAGGTGGCCGTCCTTCGTCGGGACCAGGTCCTGCTCCACCACGTCGGCGCCCAGGTCGAGGGCGAGCCCGTAGGAACCGAGCGTGTGCTCGGGCCGGTAGCCGCTGGCCCCGCGGTGGCCGATCACCGTCGGGGAGGGCAGGCTGCGGTACCCGCCCCCGCCGTGCCCGCCGCCCGTGGCGGAGGCCGGTCCCGCGGCGAGCCCGGTGACCCCGGCTCCTGCCGCCAGGACGGCCGCCCCCAGGACCGTGCGCCGTGCTGCCCCACCCTGCGTCATGAGTCCCACTCCTCTTCCGGCACGGGCTCCCGGCTCCGGGATCTCCGGTCCTGCGGCCCGAAATCGGCGTGCCGATGGTAGGTGGCGAGGCATGGACAGGAGGCGTGCGCGGGCGGAACATGGCGGAAACTTACGTCCACACTGCGTGGCGATTCGTGAACCCGATGTGCGCGCGGAGCCGACCCGCGAGTATCGTCCTCACCTGCACCCACCACCCTGTGGCGGGTGCGCGAACCGCTTTTCGATGCCGGAGGGCCCACGTTGTTCCGTACCGCGCTCATCAAAGCCACCGTCGGCCCGGTCATGCGCCTGATGTTCCGCACCCGTGTGGAGGGCATCGAGAACATCCCGGGGACCGGTGCGGTGATCCTGGCGGGCAACCACCTCACCTTCATCGACTCCATGATCCTTCCGCTGGTCTGCGACCGTACGGTCCACTTCATCGGCAAGGACGAGTACGTGACGGGCAAGGGGATCAAGGGCCGCCTGATGGCCTGGTTCTTCACCGGCGCCGGGATGATCCCCGTGGACCGCGACGGGGCCAACGGCGGGGTCGCCGCCCTGATGACGGGCCGCCGCATCCTCGAAGAGGGCAAGATCTTCGGCATCTACCCCGAGGGCACCCGCTCCCCCGACGGCCGGCTCTACCGGGGCCGCACCGGCATCGCCCGCCTCACCCTGATGACAGGCGCCCCCGTCGTGCCGTTCGCGATGATCGGTACCGACAAGCTCCAGCCCGGCGGCGCCGGCATGCCGCGCCCGGGCCGGGTCACCGTCCGCTTCGGCGAGCCGATGGAGTTCTCCCGCTACGAGGGCATGGACCGCGACCGGTACGTGCTGCGCGCCGTCACCGACTCGGTGATGGCCGAGGTCATGCGGCTGTCGGGCCAGGAGTACGTCGACATGTACGCCACCAAGGCCAAGGCCGCCTGAGACCGGGACCTTCCGCAGGCCGCGCGCGGCTACTGCCGCCGCAGTGACCGGCTGACGCCCGCCGCCGTGGTGGTGGCGAGGACCCAGCCGGTCACGATCAGCAGGTAGGACAGCCACTGGTACCAGCCGCTCGGCGCGTAGGCCTGCTCCTGGCCGAAGCCGATGATCGGCAGCATCAGGTCGATCGTGTAGAACACCGCGTTGAAGTCGGGCGCCTCCCCCTCCTTGAGCGCCCGCGGCGGGTGCGCCGTGTACGTGATCACGCCGGTGAGCAGCAGCGCGAACAGCCAGCCCGCCGCGCGCAGCGGCCGGAAGCCGTAGCCGACGGTGACCTCCTGGATCAGCCCCCAGGCGCGGGAGGGCCTCGGCTGGGTGCGGCGGTGCCGGCGCAGCTTCGCGAGCTGGACGGTACGGGCGGCCTCCTCGTCGCCCGCCGTGCGGTAGGCCGCCGCCAGCTGCTCGTAGGCGTACGGGAGGTAGCCGGACTCCTCCAGCTCCAGGGCCGGCAGCCGCTCCTCGGCGGGCAGGTGCGGGGCGAGGGTGCGGTAGCTGAGGCCGTCGATCCGGATGGTTCCCGGCCAGGTCCCGGGCCGGACGTGCAGCAGGTCGAACTGGGAGCGGCGCAGGTTCACGGTTCCCCGTATCCGCTCGCAGTCGCGCAGCCACACCTCGCCGATCACGCAGCTGGAGGCGCGCAGGGCGATCCCGTCGGGGTTGGCCAAGCGGGCGCGGGCGAAGTTGAGCTGGCCGGGAACGCGGGAGCCGGTGAGGTTGACCATGCCCCGGGCCTCCATCCGCATGGCGCGCAGATCGGTGCCGACGGTCAGGGTCTCGGCGTGCAGGGCGATGGCGCCGGGGGCGAGCAGGCGGGCGTCGTCGAGGTTGATCTGGCCGCCGACGGTGGCGCCGTTCAGGCGGAGCTGGCCGTGCACCGTCAGATCGTTGGCGATGATGTCGGTGCCGACTTCGGTGTGGTTCAGCTGGAGCACGGCCTCGCCGGCCTCCTCACCGGCGGCCGGGCCGATCACGGCCCCCTGGAGGAAGAGGCCGCCGGATATCCTGGCGCCCTGGAGGCGGACCGGGCCGCTGAAGCGGCAGCAGGAGAGCCGCAGCACGACGTCGACGCGCAGGGTGGCGGCGGTGAGGCCGGGCAAGGTCGAGTAGCCGAGCACGAGGGCCTTCAACTGGGCCGCGTACAGCAGGGGTTTGCGCTCGAACCAGCAGTCGCGCAGCCGTATGGCGTGGTCGATGACGGCATAGCGCAGGTCGAGCTTCCCGACGATCCTGGCGCCTTTGACCTTCAGGCCCGCGACCCGCCCCTCCTCGGCGGGGCCGGCGCCCAGCAGCAGCGCGCGCAGCACTTCGGCGCGCACCGTGCGGTCCGGCCCCCAGTCGGCGCCGTCGACGGAGCTGTCGTCGGGGTGTTCGCGGAAGTCGACGCCCTCGCCGCGCGGGAATGCCTCCCACACGCGGCGTTCGGCCGGGGTCAGATCGTTGATCTCCATCGCCGGGATGGTGTCCCGCGGTTCTACGGACTGTCAACTCCGTGCGGGTCACCGTCCTTTGGCCCGAAAGGGCCGGTCAGTGCTCGATGCCGTCCTGGAGCTTCTGGTCGCGGAGCAGGAACCAGGCGGCCGCGGCGGTGGCCAGCAGGACGGCCGCGCCCACGCCGGAGGCGAGCCGCAGCCCGTCCACGAAGGCTTCCTGGGCGGCGCCGACCATCTGCCCGGCGGTGTGCGGATCCAGTGCCTTGGCCGCCTCGACGGCTCCGCCGAGGGACTCGTGCGCCGCGTCGGCGACGGGCGCGGGCACCTCGGCCGGGGCGGTGAAACCCTGGTAGACACCGGTGACGATGGAGCCGAGCAGAGCGATGCCGAGGGCCGCGCCGAGTTCGTACGCCGTCTCGGAGACGGCGGAGGCCGAACCGGCCTGCTCCTTGGGCACGCTGGAGAGGATCACGTCGGCGGTGACGGTGAAGGAGAAGCCGGCGCCGAGGCCGACGACGAGCAGGGACGCGCCGAGCAGCGGGTAGCCGCTCTCCTTGTGGACCAGGGTCAGGGCGGCCAGCGCCAGGCCTATCGCGGCGAGCCCGCCGGCCACGACGGACCGTACCGAGTACCTGCGGGCGTACCGGCCGGCGAGCAGGCCGGTGGCCACCGCGCCGACGGCGGCGGGCAGTTCGGCCAGGCCCGCCTCCAGCGGGTCCCGTCCCTGGACCAGCTGGAGGAACTGGGAGAGGAAGAAGACGAGGCCGGAGAGGCCGAAGACGGTGAGCAGGTCGGCGAGGACGGCGCCGGAGAACCCGCGGTGCTTGAAGAGCCGCATGTCGAGCAGCGGGGACGGCAGGACGAACTGGCGGCGGACGAAGGCGTACAGGCAGCCGGCGCCGATGAGGGCGGCCGCCCAGACGCCCGGGGTCGGGCCGTGGGTGGCGACTTCCTTGACGGCGTAGACCACGCCGATGACACCGATGAGCGAGAGGGCGACGCTGACCAGGTCCCAGGGGCCGGCTACCGGGTTCTTGGACTCGGGCAGCAGTTTGATGCCGACGAGGACGAGGGCGGCCATGACGGGCAGGTTGATGAGGAAGACCGAGCCCCACCAGAAGTGCTGGAGCAGGGCTCCGCCGACGACCGGCCCGACGGCGGCGCCGGCCGAGGCGGTGGCGCCCCAGATGCCGATGGCGAGGCTGCGTTCCTTGGGGTCGTGGAAGATGTTGCGGATCAGCGCGAGGGTGGACGGCATCAGGGTCGCGCCGGCCACGCCGAGCAGGGCCCGGGCGAGGATCATCATCTCGGGGCTGGTCGCGTAGGCGTTGAGGACCGAGACGGCGCCGAAGGCGGTGGCGCCGACGAGCAGCAGCTTCTTGCGGCCGATGCGGTCGCCGAGGGAGCCCATGGAGACGAGCAGACCGGCGATGACGAAGGAGTAGATGTCGCCGATCCACAGCAGCTGGGTGCCGGACGGCTTGAGGTCCTCGCTCAGGGACGGGGTGGCGAGACCGAGCACGGTGGCGTCCACCGCGACCAGCAGGACGGCCAGCACGAGCACGGAGAGCGCCAGCCAGCGCCCTCGGCTCGGTCCGCTCCTGCCCCCCGTCTCCTTCGTGAGGCTCGACCGCACGGTTCCGGTCATTTCTGCACGCTCCGTCGTACGCCACCGAGCAGGAGCTCGATGATCATGTATTGGAAGTCCTTGGCGGCGACCCGGCCGTCCATGACGGCCCAGGCGCAGGTGCCGATGAGGCCGTAGAGGGCCTCGGTGAGCCAGGCGGGGCTCAGATCGATCCGGATGTCGCCCTCGGCCTGGCCCCGGCGGAAGAGCGCGCCCACGCGCGCGTCGAGGCGGGCCCAGCCCTCGTGGACCTGGTCGCCCTCGAAGAGCTGGTTCTCGGTGACGAGGAAGGCCAGCAGCTCGGCGTTGGGCTCGGCCTGGGCGACCAGGCGGCGGAGCGCGTCGACCGCGGTGCCCTCTTCCAGGCGGGCGTTGTCGAACGCGACCTCGAACTCCCGGATGCCGAGTTCTTCGAGGGCCCGTACGAGGGCGTCGCGGCCGGCGAAGTGCCGGTGCAGGGTCGCGCGGCCGATGCCGGCGGCGCGGGCGACCTCGTCCATCGTGGCGGTCGATTTGCGGGAAAGCAGGGCTGCGGCGTCGCGCAGCACCTGGTCACGATCCATGGCCATGAGACAAGCATAACCCGAATGAGACGTCACTGTCTCATTAGTAGGGAGAGCCCTCCGGCGCGGGCGCTGCTCCTGCGGGTCGACGAGGGGATCGGACTGACCCGCCCGCTTCGACGGCTGCGGAACCGGGCGGCGCAGGGGCGGGGCCGCGGGCGCACCGGCGCGGGGCGGGAACGCCGAAGGGGCGGCCGGAGCGGGTGCTCCGGCCGCCCCTTCGAAGGGCGCCGCGTGCGAACGCTACTGCTTGTGGGCCGCCCAGGCGTGCTGGATGACCAGGTCGGCCTTCAGCTCGGTCAGCTGCACCGCCACGGCCGACGGCGCGGTGCCGCCGCGGCCGTCGCGGGAGGCCAGCGCGCCCTTGACGTTCAGGACGGTGCGGACCTCGGGGGTCAGGTGCGGGGAGATCTTCGCGAACTGCTCGTCCGTCAGCTCGTCGAGCTCGATGCCCTCGGACTCGCAGACCTTGACGCACTCGCCGGCGACCTCGTGCGCCACCCGGAACGGCACGCCCTGCTTGACCAGCCACTCCGCGATGTCGGTGGCGAGCGAGAAGCCCGCCGGAGCCAGCTCCTCCATCCGCTCGCGGTTGACGGTGAGGGTCGCCATCATGCCGGTGAAGGCCGGCAGCAGGACTTCGAGGGTGTCGCAGGAGTCGAAGACCGGCTCCTTGTCCTCCTGGAGGTCCCGGTTGTAGGCCAGCGGCAGGGCCTTGAGCGTGGCCAGCAGGCCGGTCAGGTTGCCGATGAGGCGCCCCGACTTGCCCCGGGCCAGCTCCGCGATGTCCGGGTTCTTCTTCTGCGGCATGATCGACGAGCCGGTCGAGAAGGCGTCGTGCAGGGTCACGAAGGAGAACTCCTTCGTGTTCCAGATGATGATCTCCTCCGCGATCCGGGACAGGTTGATCCCGATCATGGCGGTGACGAAGGCGAACTCGGCGACGAAGTCGCGCGAGGCCGTGCCGTCGATGGAGTTCCCGACCGAGCCCCGCTCGAAGCCCAGGTCGGCGGCGACCGCCTCCGGGTCCAGGCCGAGCGAGGAGCCCGCGAGGGCGCCCGAGCCGTACGGGGAGACCGCGGTCCGGGTGTCCCACTGCCGCAGCCGCTCCGCGTCCCGGGACAGGGACTGCACGTGGGCCAGTACGTGGTGGGCGAAGAGCACGGGCTGCGCGTGCTGGAGGTGCGTACGGCCCGGCATCGCCACGTCGGAGTGGCTCTCGGCGAGGCCGATCAGGGCGTCCTGGAGGTCGGCGATCAGAGCGCCGATGATCCGCGCGTGGTCGCGCAGGTACATCCGGAAGAGGGTGGCGACCTGGTCGTTGCGGGAGCGACCGGCCCTCAGCTTGCCGCCGAGCTCGGCGCCGAGGCGCTCCAGCAGGCCCCGCTCCAGGGCGGTGTGCACGTCCTCGTCGGCGATGGTGCCGGTGAAGGAGCCGCTCGCCACGTCCGCCTCCAGCTCGTCGAGCCCGGCGATCATGCGGTCGAGCTCGTCGGCCGTGAGCAGGCCCGCCTTGTGCAGGACCCGGGCGTGGGCCCGGGAACCGGCGATGTCGTAGGGCGCGAGGCGCCAGTCGAAGTGGACGGACGCCGACAGCAGGGCCAGCGCCTCCGAAGGGCCGTCGGCGAAGCGGCCGCCCCAGAGCCGGACGTCACCGTTGTTGCTGCTCACAGCTACTGCTCCTCAAGACTGCATGGCTTTGGATGTGCAACCGCCTCCCCGCCGCGGAGGTAACGGGGAGGCGGTCCTGGTACGGAGCGCGGGCTCAGGCGAGGTCGCGACGCGCGGCGATCTTCGAGGAGAGGCCGAAGATCTCGATGAAGCCCTGCGCCTTCGACTGGTCGAAGGTGTCGCCGGAGTCGTAGGTGGCGAGGTTGAAGTCGTACAGCGACTCGTCCGACTTCCGGCCGGTGACGACGGCGCGGCCACCGTGCAGGGTCATCCGGATGTCACCGGTGACGTGCTGGTTGGCCTCGTTGATGAAGCCGTCCAGGGCGCGCTTGAGCGGGGAGAACCACAGGCCGTCGTAGACCATCTCGCCCCAGCGCTGCTCGACCTGCCGCTTGTAGCGGGCCAGCTCACGCTCGACGGTGACGTTCTCCAGCTCCTGGTGGGCGGTGATCAGCGCGATCGCGCCCGGGGCCTCGTACACCTCGCGGGACTTGATGCCGACGAGGCGGTCCTCGACGATGTCGATCCGGCCGATGCCCTGGGCGCCGGCCCGCTCGTTGAGCTGCTGGATGGCCTGGAGCACGCTGACGGGCTTGCCGTCGATGGCGACCGGGACGCCCGCCTTGAAGGAGATGACGACCTCGTCGGGCTCGCGTGGGAGGGCCGGGTTCGAGGTGTACTCGTAGATGTCCTCGATCGGCGCGTTCCAGATGTCCTCCAGGAAGCCGGTCTCGACGGCGCGCCCGAAAACGTTCTGGTCGATGGAGTACGGGGACTTCTTGGTGGTCGCGATCGGGAGGTTCGCCTTCTCGGCGAAGGCGATGGCCTTGTCCCGCGTCATCGCGTAGTCGCGGACCGGGGCGATGCACTTGAGGTCGGGACCGAGGGCGGCGATGCCGGCCTCGAAGCGGACCTGGTCGTTGCCCTTGCCGGTGCAGCCGTGGGCGACGATCGAGGCGCCGTGCTTGTTGGCGGCGGCCACCAGGTGCTTGACGATGGTCGGCCGGGAGAGCGCCGAGACCAGCGGGTAGCGGTCCATGTAGAGGGCGTTCGCCTTGATCGCCGGGAGGCAGTACTCGTCGGCGAACTCGTCCTTGGCGTCGGCGACCTCGGCCTCGACGGCACCGCAGGCGAGCGCGCGCTTGCGGATGACGTCCAGGTCCTCGCCGCCCTGGCCGACGTCCACGGCGACGGCGATGACCTCGGCGCCCGTCTCCTCGGCGATCCAGCCGATGGCGACGGAGGTGTCCAGGCCGCCCGAGTAGGCGAGTACGACGCGCTCGGTCACGGGTTTCTCCTTACGGTGCAATCAACGACAGGCATAACTATGCACTACTCCGTATGTTTCGTCAATCGACGCGATACGGCGCGCGGGCGGAGCCGCGGCAGCCGCGCACGCTCTTCCACCGGTACCTGCGAGCACGGGACGGGGACGAGATGCGCGGGGCGCCCTCGGCCCGGTGAAGACCGGGGCGTCGTGCGGCCTGCCGCACGGGCGGCGCGCCGTTCGCCCCGTACCGTGCGGCGTGTGCTGCGTACCGCTCTCGTCACCGGCTCACTGATCGCCACCGCCCTGCTCCCGCAGGCCCCCCGGGGCCAGGTCCCGCTGCCCGCCCGGCTGGCCGACACGGGCGGCGGCAGCCAGCTGATCACCGCCGTGGCGCCCGGGCCCGGCTCCACGACCGGGTGGCTGACCTGGTGGGACCGGCGGGCGGGACGCTGGTACGAGGCCGGGAGCGCGGCCGCCCGGTTCGGCGCGAACGGCCTCACCGAGGGCGGGAGCCGGACCCAGGGCACGGACACCACGCCGGCGGGCCTGTACGCCCTCCCGTACGCCTTCGGGATCCGCCCGGCGCCGGCCGGAACGGCCTACCGGTACCGGCGGGTGACGGAGCGTTCGTGGTGGTGCCAGGACAACGCCTCGGACAGCTACAACCGCTGGGTCGAGCCGCTGCCCGCGGACTGCGCGCCGGGCGAGGCCGAGCACCTGGTGACGTACGAGGAGCAGTACGCGCACGCCCTGCTCGTCGCCTTCAACTACGACCGGCCGGTCCGCGGCCGCGGCGCCGGCATCTTCCTGCACGTGAACGGCAAGGGCGCGACGGCCGGTTGCGTCTCCGTGCCGGAGCGGGCCATGCGGGAGATCCTGCGCTGGGCGGACCCGCGGCGCGGTCCCCACATCGCGATCGGCACGGAGTCCGGGGCCCTGGCCGTGACCCGGTACTGAGCCGGTCCCGGCGGCGCGCCGCCGGGACCGGCTCAGCCCTCCTTCTGCGCCAGCCGCAGCAGGTGGTCGGCCAGGGCCTGGCCGCCCGCCGGGTCGCGGCTGATCAGCATCAGCGTGTCGTCGCCCGCGATCGTGCCCAGGATCGCCCGGAGTTCGGCCTGGTCGATCGCCGAGGCGAGGAACTGCGCCGCACCGGGCGGGGTGCGCAGGACCACGAGGTTCGCGGACGCCTCCGCGGAGATCAGCAGTTCCCCGGAGAGGCGTCGCATCCGCTCCTCCTTGGCCGACTCCCCGAGCGGTGCCTGCGGGGTGCGGTAGCCACCCTCGCTGGGTACCGCGTAGATCAGCTCGCCGCCGGTGTTGCGGATCTTCACCGCGCCCAGCTCGTCGAGGTCGCGCGAGAGCGTCGCCTGGGTGACGCTCAGTCCGTCGTCGGCGAGCAGCTTGGCCAGTTGGCTCTGGGAACGCACCGGCTGCCGGTTGAGGATGTCCACGATCCGGCGGTGGCGCGCGGTGCGGGTCTGCGGGACGGCCTGGCCGCCGTGCTCGTTGTCCTGCGCCTGACTCATCGTCGTCTCATTCTCCGGATCCGTCCCCGTGGGCTGCGTCGAGGACGTCGGGCAGTGCCTGCAGGAACGCGTCCACCTCGGCCTCGGTCAGTACGAACGGCGGCATGAGCCGTACGACGTCGGGGGCGGGCGCGTTGACCAGGAAGCCGGCGTCCTGAGCCGCCTGCTGCACCTGGCGCGCGAGGGGCTCGGTCAGCACGATACCCAGCAGGAGACCCGCACCTCGGACGTGGGAGACCAGCGGATGACCGGTCCCGCCCGCGCCGAGGCTCTCGATCCCGGCGCGCAGCCGCTCGCCGCGCGCCTTGACCTGCTCCAGCAGGCCCTCGGCGGCGATGGTGTCGATGACGGCGAGGCCGGCGGCGCACGCGACCGGGTTCCCGCCGAAGGTGGTGCCGTGCTGGCCGGGGCGCAGCAGGTCAGCCGCGGCGCCGAAGGCGGCCACGGCGCCGAGGGGCAGGCCGCCGCCGAGCCCCTTCGCGAGCGTGACGAGGTCGGGCTCGACGTCCTCGTGGGCCTGGTGCTCGAACCACTGGCCGCAGCGGCCGATGCCGGTCTGCACCTCGTCGAGGACCAGGAGGGTGCCGGTGGCCCGGGTGATCTCGCGGGCGGCCGTCAGGTAGCCGGCGGGGGGCACCACGACGCCGTTCTCGCCCTGGACGGGCTCGATGACGACGAGCGCGGTGTCCTCGGTGACGGCGGCCCGCAGGGCCTCGACGTCACCGTACGGGACGTGTGTGACGTCGCCGGGCAGCGGCAGGAAGGGCTCCTGCTTCTGGGGCTGGCCGGTGAGCGCGAGCGCGCCCATCGTCCGGCCGTGGAAGCCGCCCTCGGTGGCGACCATGCCAGTCCGCCCGGTGAGCCGGCCGATCTTGAAGGCGGCTTCCACGGCCTCGGCGCCGGAGTTGCAGAAGAAGACGCGGCCGGGGCGGCCGAACAGCTGGAGCAACCGCTCGCCGAGTGCCACGACGGGCTCGGAGGCGTAGAGGTTGGAGACGTGCCCCAACGTGCTGATCTGCGCGGTCACGGCCTCGACGATCGCCGGGTGGGCGTGGCCGAGGGCGTTCACCGCGATGCCGCCGACGAGGTCGGTGTACTGCGTGCCGTCCGCGTCCCAGACCTGGGCGCCCTCACCGCGGACGAGGGCCAGGGCGGGGGTCCCGTAGTTGTCGGTCAGCACCCCCTGCCAGCGGGCGCCGTACTCCTGGTTGCCCGTTCCCTGCGTCATGCCGTTCCCCCTTGCTGATCGTCGGGTCGCTGATCGTCGGGCACGACCATCGTGCCGATTCCCTCGTCGGTGAAGATCTCCAGCAGGATCGAGTGCTGGACCCGGCCGTCGATGACGCGGGCGGTGCTCACTCCCCCGCGCACCGCGTGCAGGCAGCCCTCCATCTTGGGCACCATCCCGCTGGACAGCTCGGGCAGGAGCTTCTCCAACTCGCTGACGGTGAGCCGGCTGATGACCTCGTCGCTGCTCGGCCAGTCCGCGTAGAGGCCTTCGACATCGGTGAGGACCATCAGCGTCTCGGCGCCGAGCGCGGCGGCGAGCGCCGCGGCGGCCGTGTCGGCGTTCACGTTGTACACGTGGTGGTCGTCGGCGCTGCGCGCGATGGAGGAGATGACCGGGATCCGGCCGTCCGCCAGCAGGGCCTCGATCGCGCCGGTGTCGATGGCGGTGATCTCGCCGACCCGCCCGATGTCGACGAGCTCGCCGTCGATCTCGGGGCTGTGCCTGGTCGCGGTGATGGTGTGGGCGTCCTCGCCGGTCATGCCGACGGCGAGCGGACCGTGCTGGTTGAGCAGACCGACCAGCTCGCGCTGGACCTGGCCCGCCAGCACCATCCGGACGACGTCCATGGCTTCCGGGGTCGTGACGCGCAGCCCTGCCTTGAACTCGCTGACCAGGCCCTGCTTGTCGAGCTGGGCGTTGATCTGCGGGCCGCCGCCGTGCACCACCACGGGCCGCAGCCCGGCCTGGCGCAGGAAGACGACGTCCTGGGCGAAGGCGGCTTTGAGATCCTCGTCGATCATGGCGTTGCCGCCGAACTTGATGACGACGATCTTGCCGTTGTGGCGGGTGAGCCAGGGCAGTGCCTCGATGAGGATCTGCGCCTTGGGCAGCGCGGTGTGCTTGCGGGCGGTCATGAGCTGTACGCGCTGTTCTCGTGGACGTACTCGGCGGTCAGGTCGTTGGCCCAGATGACGGCGCTCTCGCTGCCGCTGGACAGGTCGGCGGTGATGCGGACCTCCCGGCCCTTCATGGAGACCAGGTCGCGGTCCTCGCCGACCGAGCCGTTCTTGCAGACCCAGACGTCGTTGATGGCGACGTTCAGCCGGTCCGGGTCGAAGGCGGCCCGAGTGGTGCCGATCGCGGAGAGCACGCGGCCCCAGTTGGGGTCCTCGCCGTGGATGGCGCACTTGAGCAGGTTGTTGCGGGCGATGGACCGGCCGACCTCGACCGCGTCCTCCTCGCTCGCCGCGCCGACGACCTCGATGCGGATGTCCTTGCTCGCACCCTCCGCGTCACCGATCAGCTGGCGGGCCAGGTCGTCGCAGACGGTCCGGACGGCCTCGGCGAAGTCCTCGTACGCCGGCACCCGGCCGGACGCGCCGGAGGCCAGCAGCAGCACGGTGTCGTTGGTGGACATGCAGCCGTCGGAGTCCACCCGGTCGAAGGTGGTGCGGGTGGCGGCGCGCAGCGCCTTGTCGAGGGTGGCGCTGTCCACGTCGGCGTCGGTGGTGACGACGACGAGCATGGTGGCCAGGCCGGGGGCGAGCATGCCCGCGCCCTTGGCCATGCCGCCGACGGTCCAGCCGTCCTGGGAGACCGTGGCCGTCTTGTGCACGGTGTCGGTGGTCTTGATGGCCACGGCCGCGTCCTCGCCGCCGTCCGGGGACAGGGCGGCTACCGCCGTGTCGATGCCGGGCAGCAGCTTGTCCATGGGGAGCAGGACGCCGATCAGGCCGGTGGAGGCGACCGCGATCTCGCCGGCGTTGAAGTCGCCGCCGAGGGCGGCGGCGGCCTTCTCGGCGGTGGCGTGCGTGTCCTGGAAGCCCTTGGGGCCGGTACAGGCGTTGGCCCCGCCGGAGTTCAGGACGACCGCGGCGACGGCTGCTCCCCGCAGGACCTGCTCGGACCAGAGCACCGGCGCGGCTTTGACACGGTTGGAGGTGAAGACGCCCGCGGCGGCCAGCCTGGGCCCGTTGTTGACCACGAGCGCGAGGTCCGGATTGCCGTTCTCCTTGATTCCGGCGGCGATGCCCGCCGCCGTGAATCCCTGTGCAGCCGTAACGCTCACGGCGCGACTCCAATCGTGGAAAGACCCAGGCTCTCGGGGAGGCCGAGGGCGATGTTCATGCTCTGCACGGCGCCGCCGGCGGTGCCCTTGGTCAGGTTGTCGATGGCGCTGATCGCGATGATCCGCCCGGCGGACTCGTCGTACGCGACCTGCACGTGGACGGCGTTGGAACCGTGGACGGACTTGGTGGACGGCCAGCGGCCCTCGGGGAGCAGGTGGACGAAGGGCTCCTCCGCGTACGCCTTCTCGTAGGCGGCGCGGAGCGAGTGCGCCGTGGTGCCGGGGAGGGCTTTCGCGGAGCAGGTGGCGAGGATGCCGCGGGCCATGGGCACGAGGTGCGGGGTGAAGGAGACGGAGACCTCGGTCCCGGCCAGCGGGGAGAGGTTCTGCACCATCTCGGGGGTGTGCCGGTGGCCGCCGCCCACGCCGTACGGGGTGACGCTGCCCATCACCTCGGCGCCGAGCAGGTGCGTCTTCGGGGCCTTGCCCGCGCCGGAGGTGCCGGTGGCGGCGACGACCACGGCCTCGGGCTCGGCGAGCCGTGCCTGGTAGGCGGGGAAGAGCGCGAGGGAGACGGCGGTGGGGAAGCAGCCGGGGACGGCGATGCGCTTGGCCCCCTCCAAGGCGGCCCGTGCGCCGGGGAGTTCGGGGAGGCCGTAGGGCCAGGTCCCGGCGTGCGGGGCGCCGTAGAACGCGTCCCAGGCGGCCGGGTCCTTGAGCCGGTGGTCGGCGCCCATGTCGACGACGAGCACGTCGTCGCCGAGCTGGGCGGCGACGGCGGCGGACTGGCCGTGCGGAAGCGCGAGGAAGACGACGTCGTGCCGACGGCCCGGTCCGGCGAGGACCTCGGGCGAGGTGGCCTCCAGCATCCGCCCGGCCAGCGGAACGAGGTGCGGTTGCAGGGATCCGAGGAGCTGCCCCGCGTTGGAGTTCCCGGTCAGCGCGCCGATCTCCACCTCGGGGTGCGAGAGCAGCAGGCGCAGGACTTCACCGCCCGCGTACCCGCTCGCTCCGACCACTGCTGCACGTACCACCATCGGACCCTCCTCGTCGATGGCATGACTATACGTATCTACGCACGTTTATGCAAAGGTCGAGGCGGCCCACGGCCCCAGGACCTGTACGGCGTACAGCGCGCCCAGGGCCGCGGCGAGGGAGCCGAGCAGCACGCGGAGGGCGGTCTCGGGCAGCCGGGGCTGGAGCCGCGCGCCGAGGTAGCCGCCGATCAGCCCGCCGGCGCCGCAGGCGAGGCCGAGCCCCCAGTCGGGCGCGACGGGACCTGGTGCGACCGCGGCGAGCAGGGCGTACGCGGCGGCTCCGGCGACCGAGGTGGTGAACGTGGCGGCGAGGGCGGCGGGCGCGACGCGGGTCAGGGGCACGCCCCGGGCGACGAGGACCGGGCCGAGCAGGGAGCCGCCGCCGATCCCGTAGACGCCGCCGACCACGCCGACGGCCAGGGCGAGGACGGCGAGCGCGGCCGGGGCGGGGTCGTCCGCGGGCCGCGCGGGGGCCGGCCGGCGGGTACGGACGCACAGCCACACCCCGAGCGGCAGGAGGAGGGCGGCGATCAGCAGCCGGAAGACGTCGGGGCCGGGCAGGGCGAAGACCCGGACCGCGGCGCCGACGAGGACACCGGGCAGGGTCCAGACGACCAGGCGCCGGGCCAGACCGTCGCGCAGGGCGCCGTGGCGGCGGTAGCGCCACAGGGCGCCGGGCCCGGCGACGACGTTGTACAGCAGGTTCGTCGGGGTCACCGCGGGGCTGGGCACGCCCAGCACGCTCAGCTGGACCGGGAGCAGGAAGACCGCCCCGGACACGCCGACCGGCGCGGTCACCGTCGAGATCAGCAGTCCGGCGGCGAACCCCGCGCAGATCGTCCACTCCACCGTTGTTCCCACCCGTCGACCCCGGGGTCAGTATGCGCGCGGGCGGCGACGGCGGCGGCGCCGGGGCGGACGCGATACGCGATGTTCATGAACGGCGGCACCGCGCGGGCCCCGGCCGCTGCCCGGCGAACGGGCGACCCGCGGGCGAGCCGGCCGGCCGGCGGTCCAGGACGTGCCGGACCCGGCCGTTCGGCTCCCCGTGGACCGCGTATCCCCGCTCCGGGTCGCAGTGGAACGGGATCAGAGCGCCCGGGACGTGGACGGGGCCCGGCCGGTCGAAGGGCAGGCCGGTCCAGCGGCGCCACCGCGCGAGCGAGCCGTTGACGGTCATCGACGGCGGGGCCGCCGGGTCTACACCGGGGCCGGGAGCGAGAGGTGCCAGCGCCCCGACCAGCCCGTCAGGGTGAGCGTGGACAGCGGCCGGACGTCCACGTTCCAGTAGCTCTGCGGCGGCGCCTGCAACGCGTAGACCAGGGCCGCCCGGACCACCGAGGGCTCCGCCACCGCCACGATCGCGCCCCCGTCGTCCGCGGGCCGGGTGTCGAGCCAGCCGCCGATCCGGGAGATGAAGGCGAGCAGGGACTCCCCGCCGTGCGGCGCGGACCGGGGGTCGGCGAGCCAGAGGTCCACCGCGCCCGGCTCGTGGGCGGCCACCTGCGCCAGGGTGAGCCCGCGCCAGCGGCCCATGTCGCACTCGCGCAGCGCGGGCTGGGCCAGCGGCGCGTACCCGAGGGCCTCGCCCGTGGCGCGGCTGCGCGGCGTGGGCGAGCAGTAGCGCAGGTCGGCCGCGCCGAGCGGGACGAGGTCGCGCGCGGCGGACTCGACCGCCCGCCGGCCGGCCCCGTCCAGGGGGCGGTCGTCGTCGAAGCGCTCGCCGAGCAGCGCGGAACTACGGGCTGCGGCAACCAGCGAAACCCGAACATGCATGCGGTGATGGTGGGCCGCCCGTCGCGCGGGGTCAAGCGTGCGGACCGGGGTCACTCCCGGGCCGGACCGCCGATCCGGACCGCAGCCGCCGGACCGCCTCCACCAGCTCTGCCGGTCCGGAGACCCCGGCGAAGCTCAGCCGTACGTGCGGACCGGGCGGTTCCGCACAGAAGTACGGGCGACCGGGCGCGACCGCCACCCCGGCGCGCAGGGCCGCGGCCGCGAAGGCGGTGTCGTCCTCGCCGCCGCCCGGCCGGACCCACAACTGGTAGCCGCCGCGGGGCAGGTGCGCCGGCGCCAGTTCGGGCAGCTCCCGCCGCAGGGCCCCCGCGAGGACGTCCCGCCGGTGGCGCAGCTCGGCGGCCACGGTGCGCAGGTGGCGCGGCCAGGAGGGTGCGCCGACCAGCTCCAGGGCTGCCTCCTGGAGCGGCCGGGGCACGAAGAAGGTGTCGACGACCTGGATGGCGCGCAGCCGGTCCACCACCGGCCCGCGCGCGGCCACGGCGCCGACCCGCAGGCTGGGCGAGGTGGCCTTGGTCAGGGACCGGACGTGCACCACGACGCCGTCGGTGTCGTCGGCGGCGAGGGTCGCGGGCAGCGGACCGGCGTCCTCGTGGGCGAGGGCGCGGGCGTAGTCGTCTTCCACCACGAAGGCGCCGGCGGCGCGCGCGATCCGCAGCACCTCGGCGCGCCGAGGTGCCGCCAGGACCGATCCGGTCGGGTTCTGGAACAGCGGCTGGCACACGAAGACCCGGGCGCCGGTCGCCTCGAAGGCGGCGGCCAGCAGTTCGGGCCGCACCCCGTCGGCATCCACCGGTACGGGCACGGGCCGACAGCCCGAGGCGCGGGCGATGGCCAGCAGGCCCGGGTAGGTCGGGGACTCCACCAGGATCGGCGCCCCCGGCGGGGCGAGCGCGCGCAGGGCGGTGGCCAGAGCGCTCTGCCCGCCGGCGGTGACCAGGACGTCGGCCGCGGCGACGGCTCCGCCGATCTCGCGGGCGAACCAGTCGCGCAGCTCGGGCAGTCCTTCGACGGGCGGCCGACCCCAGGCCCCCGGCCGCCTGCCGGCCCGGGCGAGGGCCGCCGCCATGGCCCGCTCGGGCTGGAGCGAGGGGTGCAGGTAGCCGCCGTTGAGCTCGATCACCCCGGACGGCGGGGCGGTCAGCGCTCCGAGCACCCCCGTGGCGTCGACGGAGCGGGGCACGATCTCGCCGCCGCCCTCCGCGCTGAGCGCCACCTCCTGCCAAGAGGTGTCCCCGAGGGCGGGCACGGCGGTGGCACGGGACTCCGCGCGGTACACCCCGGCGCCGGGGCGGGTCACGACGAGGCCCTCGGCGGCGAGCTGCGCGAGGGCCCGGGAGACGGTGACCGGGCTGACGCGGTAGCGCTCGACCAGGGCCCGGCTCGACGGGAGCTTTCCACCGACCGAGTAGCGGTTGAGTTCGGATCGCAGAGATTCCGCCAGCTCCACCACACTGCTACGCTCATTCATGACAGCAAAGAATAGCGCTACTCGCCCGGCTGCGATAGCGGTCGGCACCACCGACCGGATCGGCGCGGTCGGCGGCCGCGGGGCCACCGCGCCCGCACCGAACGAGCCGGGCGGCCGGAGCGGCCGGGGCACCCTGCTCGCCTCGCTCGGCGTCGTCGCCTTCTCGCTGACCTTCCCCGCCACCGCCTGGGGCCTGGAGAGTTTCGGCCCCTGGTCCCTCGTCGCCGTGCGCAGCGTTCTCGCGGCCGTCATCGCGAGCGGGTTCCTGCTGGCCCTGCGGGTAGCGCCGCCCGCCCGCGAGCACTGGGCCGGTCTGGCCGTGGTCGCCGGCGGCGTGGTCGTGGGCTTCCCGCTCCTCACCACCCTCGCCCTGCGGACCTCCACCACCTCGCACGCCGCCGTCGTGGTCGGGCTCCTTCCGCTGACCACGGCCGTGACCGCCGCCCTGCGCACCGGAGTACGCCCGTCGGGCCGGTTCTGGGCGGCCGCCGTCGCCGGGGCGGCCGTGGTCCTCGGGTTCACCCTGGCCGGCAGCGGAGGCTCCCTGTCCGCGGGTGACGGCTACCTGTTCGCCGCCCTCCTCGTCTGCGCCGCCGGGTACACCGAGGGGGGCAGGCTGGCCCGGTTCATGCCCGGCTGGCAGGTGATCGGCTGGGCCCTGGTGCTGTGCCTGCCGCTCGCCCTGGCCGGCGCCGCGCTCGGGCTCGCGTACGAGCCGGTGCACCTCACCGCCCGCGGTCTGGCCGGCCTGGTCTGGGTGGCGGCCGGTTCCACCTTCCTCGGCCTGTACGTCTGGTACCGGGGCATGGCCGAGATCGGCGCCCCGCGCGCCAGCCAGCTCCAGCTCGCCCAGCCGCTGCTGACCCTGGTGTGGTCGGTGGCGCTGCTCGGCGAGCACCTCACCCCCGCCGCGCCGGTCGCCGCCTGCGCCGTCCTCATCTGCATCGCCTTCACCCAACGGGTCAAATAGCCTCGGAACGACCTAAACTGCTAGCACCGGATCGGACCGCCACCGAGGAGGTCAGTTATGCGCGCGACCGAGGGCGACCAGCTGATACAGCACGGCAGGATCGTCGGACAGCATGACAAGGTGGGCGAGATCACCCAGGTGCTGGGTGACAACGGAACCCCCCCGTACCGGGTCCGTTTCCAGGACGGGCACGAAGCGCTGATGGCTCCCGGACCGGACTGCACGGTCCGCCACCCCGAAACGGCCGAGCACTGACCCTCCGGGGCCCAGTGCCGCGTCGACCCGTAGGCCCACCTCCCCACCGACCCACCGACTCACCTCCCCACCGACTCACCGCGGTGGCACCGCCGAGCCGTAGTGGTCGGCGACCACCCGGGCCATCGCACCATTGGGGTCCGCGACCACCTGCTTCGCCGAGAAGTAGACGTGGCCGCGGACCTCGGCGTACTCCTTCGCGAACCGCAGGTGCCGCGACAGCTCCTGCGGATCGCGCCAGGCGGCGGTAGGGCTGTTCGCGTCACTGCGGTACAGCGCCTCCCCCACGTACAGCTCCACGTCCGTGCCCGCCACCGTCCGCGCCCACCAGGGCACGACGTCCGCGTAGTCGGCGGTGGGATGACCGAGGTGCCAGTACACCTGCGGGACGACGTAGTCGATCCAGCCCTCGGTGACCCACTTGCGCGTGTCCGCGTACAGGTCGTCGTACGTACCGAGGCCCGCCTGCGTCGGGGAGCCGAGCGGGTCCCGGTCCGCGTTGCGCCAGACCGCGAACGGGCTGATGCCGAAGCGCGCGGCCGGCCGGACCTCGCGCAGCCGCTGCGCCATTTCGTGGACGAGGGCGTCGGTGTTGTGGCGGCGCCAGTCGGCGCGGGAGGCGAAGTCGCCCCCGTACCGCTCGTAGGCCTCGTCGTCGTCGAAGTACTGGCCGCTGACCGGGTACGGGTAGAAGTAGTCGTCCCAGTGCACCCCGTCGACGGGGTAGCGCTCCACGGCGTCGAGCATGGCGTCCTGCACGAAGCGCCGCACATCCGGCAGCCCGGGGTTGTAGTACAGCTTGCCGTCGTACGCGACGATCCAGTCCGGGTTGCGCCGGGCCGGGTGCTCGGGCACCAGCCGCGACGGGTCGGCGTGGGTGGCGACGCGGTACGGGTTGAACCAGGCGTGCAGCTCCAGCCCCCGCGCGTGGGCCTCGGCGACGGCCGTGCCCAGCGGGTCCCAGCCGGGGTCGGCGCCCTGCCGTCCGGTCAGCCACTGCGACCAGGGCTCCAGCCGCGACGGCCACAACGCGTCGGCGGCCGGACGGACCTGGAGGATCACGGCGTTGAGGCGGCGCTCGACGGCGGCGTCGAGCAGGGCGAGCAGCTCCGCCCGCTGCTGACCGGCCGACAGCCCGCTGCGGCTCGGCCAGTCCACGTTCAGCACGGAGGCGATCCACATGCCCCTGAACTCGGCCGCGTCCGCGGCCCGTCGGCGACTCCCGGCCCCGATGGCCGCGGGAGCCGCCGACGCCGGGGCCGTCGCGCCCGCCGCGGCCGCCGCCAGGACCCCGGCGGCGCCCGCCAGCAGTCCCCTGCGCCCGATGAACCCCATGTGACCACTCCGATCCGTAGCGTGACATCGCCCTGCGTGCGCCCAGCATGCCCGCCCCGGCCCGCCACGCGGGGCAAGGTCGGGGGTAACGTCGGGGGGCGTGGCGGGCGCCGGAACGCAGTTACCACTGCCAAGCACGGGGGACCCGCGATGGATGAGCAGCGAAAGGCACGATGTGACGGACCTCTCTACCCTCCCGACCGACATCGCACGGGTCGGCGTAGTGGGCTGCGGCCAGATGGGCGCGGGCATCGCTGAGGTGTGCGCCCGCAGCGGCCTTGAGGTGAAGGTCGCCGAGACCACCGGCGAGGCGCTGGAAATCGGCCGCACCCGGCTGCACAACTCGCTGACGAAGGCCGCCGAACGCGGCAAGATCAGCGAGGAGGAGCGGGACGCCACCCTGGCCCGCCTCACCTTCACCACCGACCTCGGCGAGTTCGCCGACCGCGACCTCGTCATCGAGGCCGTCGTCGAGAACGAGCAGGTCAAGACGGAGATCTTCCAGGTCCTCGACCAGGTGATCACCCGGCCGGACGCGATCCTGGCCTCCAACACCTCCTCGATCCCGCTGGTCAAGCTGGCCGTCGCGACCTCGCGGCCCGACCAGGTCATCGGCATCCACTTCTTCAACCCGGCCCCGGTGCAGCAGCTCGTCGAGCTGATCCCGGCGCTGACCACGAGTGACGAAACGGTCAAGCGCGCCGAGGCCCTGGTGCGGGACGTGCTGGGCAAGCACGCGATCCGCGCCCAGGACCGGTCCGGCTTCGTGGTCAACGCGCTCCTCATCCCGTACCTGCTGTCCGCGATCCGGATGTTCGAGTCGGGCATCGCGAGCCGTGAGGACATCGACAACGGCATGGAGCTGGGCTGCGCCCACCCGATGGGTCCGCTGAAGCTGGCGGACCTGATCGGCCTGGACACGGTGGCCTCGGTCGCCGACTCCATGTACGCCGAGTTCAAGGAACCGCTGTACGCCGCTCCCCCGCTGCTCCAGCGGATGGTCGACGCGGGCCGCCTCGGCCGCAAGACGGGCGCCGGTTTCTACCCGTACGGCTGATACCCCGGGGGCCGGTGCGACCCCGAGGGGACGGCCCGGCCCAGCCGGAGATGGTGCAGCAGGAGCAGCCCGGCCGCCATGTTGGCGGCCGGGACCTCCCCGCGCGCGATCATGTCCGGGACCAGAGCGAGCGGCACCCATTCCCGGCGCGAGGACTCGAAGGCGTCCTCGGGATGCCCGATGTAGGTGGCCCCGTCCGCCCAGTAGAGGTGGTGGCGGGCGTCGGTCAGCCCGTTGGAGGGCTCCACGGTCATCAGGTGCCGGAGCGGGCCGGGCCGCCAGCCCGACTCCTCCTCCATCTCCCGGGCGGCGGCGGCCGCCACGTCCTCCCCGTCCTCGACCACACCGGCCGGCAGTTCCCAGCCCCAGCTGTCGGTGATGAAGCGGTGCCGCCACAGCAGCAGCACCTCGTCGGCCTCGTTGACGGCCGTGGCGACGGCTACCGGGCGCAGCCGGATCACGAAGTGGTCCAAGTGGCGGCCGTCGGGGAGTTCGACATCGGCGAGGTTCACGTCGAACCAGCGGTTCTTGTACACGGTTTGCTCATTCAGGTTCATCCACTGCACGGTCATGCCGCCTTCCGTTCGGGTTGGTGGCAACATGGCAGCAGTGCGCGCCGTCAGAGGGGAACGCGCAGAGCCCCGTCGATGAGCTGTGCCGTCTCCTGTGCCTCCGAGCAACCGCTGGTCAGCAGCTGTTCCCGGACCGCCCGCAATCGGTCCCGCAGGCGCAGCGATTCCATCCCCTTGGCCCGCTCGGCCATTTCGGCCGCCGCCACCACGGCCCGGTCCGCCTCCCCCTGCCGCAGCTGGATCTCGCAGAGCATCGCCAGCCGGTGCACCCGGCCCCGGTCGTGCGCGGGAGTGCCGACCGCGGCGGACGCCTGGACCCGCGCGGCGTCGAGGTCTCCGAGGCTGAGCAGCGCCTCGGCGACCTGGACGTTGACGAGCCCGGGCTGCACGTAGCCCGTCTCGTCCGGCTCGCTGCCCGGCCGGATCCGCTCGGCGGCCGCCTCGGCATTGCGGATGCAGCCCAACGCGGCCGCGGTGTCGCCGAGTTGCGCGTAGGCCTTGGCCTGCATGGCGTACAGGTCCGCGGTGAGCGCCGGGGTGGTGTGCCGGCCGGCGGCGCGCAGCGCGGCCTCGGCGAAGGCGACGGCCTGGCGGTACTCCCGCAGGTGCAGGGACTGGTTGACGATCAGGGCGATCACGTACGCCCCGAGCCCCCGGTCGCCGCTCGCCTTGGCCAGCCGCAGGGCCTGGTGGAAGTAGCGCTGCGCGAGCCCGTGGGCGTCCGAGTCGTACGCGCAGATGCCCGCCACCGCCACCAGGGACCCGGTGGCCCGGTGCAACTGGCGGCCGAGGGCGTCGGGATAGCTGCCGCGCAGCATGGGCGCCGTCTCGCTGCCGAGGAACCGGACGATCCGGGCCCTGGTCGCCACGCCCCCGGCCCGGCGGTACATCAGCTCGTAGTGGGCGCGCGCCGCCCGCAGGATCTCGATGTGCTCGGGCCCGATCCGGTGGGGGCCCTCGCGGGAGACGTCGGCGTCCTCGGGCGGGTTCTCCCACTCCCAGACCGGTATGACGGCGGGCGTCCCGGTCACCGCCTCCACGCTCAGCAGTTGGGGCCGCGCCCGCTCGTCGGAACGCCACAGGGCGGCGGCCCGGTCCACGAACCCGCTGAGCCCCGAGGCGGGCGCGGACGCCGGCCGGTCCGGCAGCCCGAGCCCGATGTCGTCCAGCCCGACGGGCCGCCGCAGCCGGCCGCCGAGCACCTCGCAGATCAGGTCGGGGACCTGGCCCCGCGGCCGCTGGCCCTTCAACCACCGGGCGACGGCGGTGTGTTCGTAGCGCAGGGCGAGTCCGCGGGTGCGGCCCGCCTGGTTCACGTGCGCGGCGAGTCCGGCGTGGGACATGCCCGCCTCGTCGAGGAGGGCGTCGAGCAGGACATTGGGCTGCATGGGCCGCTCCCCGGGGCTCGTCGGTCCCAGGCTAGTGGGTGCGCGGTTCACCCGGGGTGTGAACCGGGTACGCGCATAAATGCGACGCGCACCCTGCCGAAGGGGGGCCGTCGCGCGGTTCACTGAAGCGCCTCGCCAAGGAGGCAGCCCGGGTCGTCGGCTCCCCCCTCGTACAGTGCGACGACCCGTCACCGCGCCGCCCGTTCTGCTGTCTGCCCGACACTCCATGGCAGACGGGCGGCGTGTTCCGGTTCCGCCGGCGCCCGGTTGGTCGCCGGCCCGGCGGAACCGGCCGAGCGCGCGCCGGGCTCATCCACCGGCCCGGTGCGCGGCTCGGCGCCGCCGGGCCGCCGCACTGCGGACCGGTCGTCGCGGAGCACCGGCGGGGCGACGCCACCGGGTCGCCGGTGTTCTCATCCGAACGGGTGAGGGGCGTACCCGGGATCCGGATACGCCCCTCACGGCACAGCGGCAGCGGCTACGCGCCGCGGAGCACCGCCCCGGTCCGCTCGCCCGCGAGCGCCACCGCCGCGTCGCGCGCGACGGTGGTCTCCTCCGCGGTCAGCGTGCGGTCGGTCGCGCGGAAGCGCAGCGCGTACGCCAGGGACTTCTTGCCCGCGCCCACCTGCTCGCCGGTGAACACGTCGAACAGCCGCAGCGATTCGAGCAGTTCACCCGCACCCTTGCGCAGGGCGGTCTCGACCTCGGAGGCCGGGACGGAGTCGTCCACGATCAGCGCGACGTCCTGGGTCGCCACCGGGAAGCCGGAGATCCGCGGCGCCTGCAGCGCCTCGCCGCCGGCGGCCGCGAGGCGGTCCAGGTCGAGCTCCATGGCGCTGGTGCGGGCGGGCAGGCCCATCGCCTTGACCACGCGCGGGTGCAGCTCACCGGCGTGGCCGATGACCTGCTCGACCCCGTCGACGGTCACGACGAGCTCGGCGCACCGGCCCGGGTGCCAGGGACCGTACTGGCCCTGGCGGACGACGAGCTCCGCACCGGCCTCGACGGCCAGCGAACGCGCCGCCTGGACGGCGTCCGCCCAGTCGGCCGGGCGGCCCTTGCCCCACCAGCCGGCCTGCTCGCGGGCGCCGGCGAGCACGACCGCGGCGTACCGGGGCTGCGCGGGCAGCGCCGCGTTCAGGGTGGCGATCTCCTCGTCCGTGGGGCGCCGGTCGACGGGCAGCCGTACGGCGACACCCGGCCGCGCGGCGGCCCGGAAGACCGAGCCGGTCTCGAAGAGCGCGAGGTCGTGGCTGCCCCGGCTGTCGTTGCGGCGCAGCGCGCCCAGCAGACCCGGCAGCAGCGTGGTGCGCAGCGCCGGCTCCTCGTCGGAGATCGGGTTGACCAGCGTGACGACCTGGCGGGCGACGTCGTGCGCCGGGAGCTGGAGCTGGTCGAAGACCTGCTCGCCGAGGAAGGGGTAGCTCAGCGCCTCGACGTAGCCGGCGCCGGCCAGCGTGCGGCCGACCCGGCGGTGCAGCTGCTGCCGGGCGGTCAGACCGCGGCCGGAGGGCACCTGCGGCAGGGTCGACGGAAGGTTCCCGTAGCCCTCCAGCCGGATGACCTCTTCGGCGAGGTCGTTGGGCTCGGCGAGGTCGGAACGCCACGAGGGCACCGTGACGACGAGCTCGTCCTGGCCGTAGACGTCGCAGCCGACCTCCTGCAGGCGGCGGACGACGGTCTCGCGGCCGTAGTCCATCCCGGCGACGCGGTCCGGGTGGTCCGCGCGCATCGCGATGGTGCGCGGGGCGCCCGGGGCGAGGAACTCGGTGACGCCGGCCTCGGCGGTGCCGCCCGCGAGCAGCACGAGCAGGTCGACGGTCCGCTGCGCGGCCGCGGCGGCGGCCTGCGGGTCGACGCCCCGCTCGAAGCGCTTGGAGGCCTCGGAGGACAGCTTGAGCCGGCGGGCGGTGCGCGAGATCGACACGGGGTCGAAGTGCGCGGCCTCGACGAGCACGTCCGTGGTTCCCGTGACCTGGGTCGCGCCGGAAGGATCGAAAGGTGCGGTGACGGAGTCGGCGATCTCGGTGTCGGCGCCGCCCATGACGCCGGCCAGGCCGATCGGCCCGCTGTCGTCGGTGATCACCAGGTCCTCGGCGTCGAGCGTGCGCCTGACGCCGTCGAGGGTGGTGAACTTCTCGCCCTGCTCGGCGCGGCGGACGCCGATGGCGCCGTCGATCCGCGAGCGGTCGTAGGCGTGCAGCGGCTGACCGAGCTCCAGCATCACGTAGTTGGTGATGTCGACGGCGAGCGAGATCGGGCGCATGCCGGCCTTCTGGAGGCGGCGGGTCAGCCAGATCGGAGAGCGCGCCTCGGGGTCGAGGCCGGTGACGGTGCGGGCGGTGAAGCGGTCGCAGCCGGCCGGGTCCTCGACCTTGACCGGGTAGCCGTACGAGTTCGGCGCCGGGACGTCGAGCAGCGCCGGGTCGCGCAGCGGCAGGCCGTAGGCGGTCGCCGCCTCGCGGGCGATGCCGCGCAGGGACATGCAGTAGCCGCGGTCCGGGGTGATGTCGATGTCGAGGACCTCGTCGACGAGCTGGAGCAGCTCGATCGCGTCGGTGCCGACCTCGTGCTCGGGCGGCAGCACGATGATGCCGTGCGTACCGTCGTCGCCCATGCCCAGCTCGTCGCCGGAGCAGATCATGCCGTGCGAGGTGCGGCCGTACGTCTTGCGCGAGGCGATCGCGAAGTCGCCGGGCAGCACCGCGCCGGGGAGCACCACGACGACCTTGTCGCCGACGGAGAAGTTCCGGGCGCCGCAGACGATCTCCTGCGGCTCGCCGGTGCCGTTGGCGGCGCCGACGTCGACGGTGCAGAAGCGGATCGGCTTGCGGAAGCCCTCCAGCTCCTCGATGGTCAGCACCTGACCGACGACGAGCGGGCCCTTGAGCCCGCCGCCGAGCTGTTCGACGGTCTCGACCTCAAGGCCGGCGTCGACCAGCTTGGCGGCCACGTCGCGGCCGGTCTCACCCGCGGGGAGGTCGACGTACTCCCGCAGCCAGGAAAGCGGGACGCGCATCAGATCTCACTCCCGAACGGCCGGGTGAAGCGAACGTCACCCTCGACCATGTCTCGCATGTCTTCTACGTTGTGACGGAACATCAGCATCCGCTCGATGCCGAAGCCGAAGGCGAACCCGCTGTACTTCTCGGGGTCCACGCCGCAGGCGGTCAGCACCTTGGGATTGACCATGCCGCAGCCGCCGAGCTCGATCCAGCCCTCGCTGGAGCAGGTACGGCACGGGCGGTCGGGGTTGCCCACCGACTCGCCGCGGCACACGTAGCACTGCATGTCCATCTCGGCGGACGGCTCGGTGAAGGGGAAGAAGTGCGGACGCAGGCGCGTGGTCGTGCCCTCACCGAAGAGCTCCTGGACCATGTGGTCCATGGTGCCCTTGAGGTCCGCCATGGTCAGGCCCTCGTCCACGGCGAGCAGCTCGACCTGGTGGAAGACCGGGGTGTGCGTCGCGTCGAGCTCGTCGGTGCGGTACACCCGGCCCGGGCAGACGATGTAGACGGGGGGCTTGCGCTCCAGCAGCGAGCGCGCCTGCACCGGGGAGGTGTGGGTGCGCAGCACCACGCCGGACTCGTCGCCCTGGGTTCCCTCGGGGCCCCGGACGAAGAAGGTGTCCTGCATCTGGCGCGCCGGGTGGTCGGGCGTGAAGTTGAGGGCGTCGAAGTTGAACCACTCCGCCTCGACCTCGGGGCCCTCGGCGACCTCGTACCCCATGGCCGTGAAGATGTCCGCGATGCGGTCCATCAGCGTGGTCAGGGGGTGCCGGGCGCCGGCGGGCACGCGGTCGTACGGCAGCGTAACGTCCACCGCCTCCTCGACCAGCACGCGCTCATCCCGCTCGGCCTCCAGGGCGACCGTGCGGGCCCCGAAGGCCTTGTTCACGGCGCCGCGGGCCTGGCCCACGCGCTTGCCCGCCTCGGCCTTGGCCTGCGGTGGCAGGGCTCCGATCTCGCGGTTGGCGAGCGCCAGGGGCGAGCGGTCGCCCATGTGCGCGGTCTTCGCCTCGCGCAGCGCGTCGAGGTCGCCGGCGGACGCGAAGGCGGCGAGCGCCTCGTCCCGCATGCGCTCGATCTCTTCCGGTTTCAGTGCCTCGACCTCGACAGGGTCGTAGGACTTGTTCGGTGCCGACATCTCTTCCCGTACTTCCGATGGCTGGCTGGTGGGTCCCCGTACGACACGATCGGCACAAGGACGCAAAGGTGCCAAAGAACGAGTCTAAAGGTCGCCGGGGGTGAAGGAGCCCGTGGGCCGCCTGGCGAGACGCTCCGCAGGGTTACTGCGTGAGGTAGGCCGGGGCGCTCACGGGCAGGATAAATCGGAACTCGGCGCCGCCGCCGGGGCCGCGGCCGACCGCGATGGTGCCGCCGTGGGCCTCCACGATGCCCTTGACGATGTACAGGCCCAGGCCGGTGCCGCCGCGCTTGCTCCCCCGCCAGAAGCGGGTGAAGACGCGGCCCATCGACTCCTCGGGGATCCCGGGGCCTTCGTCGGTCACGGTGACGGCGGTTCCCTTCTCGTGCGGCGATACGTCGATGGTGACCGTTCCCTCCCCGTGGCGCACCGCATTTTCGAGGAGGTTGCCGAGAATCTGGTCGATCTTGTCCGGATCGGCCCACAGGTCGGGGAGCGGACGGCTCACCCGTACGAGGAACCGCTCGGGGGCCTGGCCGTTCGCGGTGAGCGCCTGGACGTGGCGGCCCACGGCGGTGGCGATGTCGACCGGCTGGCGGCGCACCTCCAGCCGCCCGGAGTCGATGCGGGAGATGTCCAGCAGCTCGGCGATCAGCCGGGTGACGCGGTTGGCGTCGGCGTCGACGGTCTCCAGCATCAGCCGCTTCTGGTCGTCGGTGAACCGCTCCCACTTGGCCAGCAGGGTCGCCGTGAACCCCTTGACGGAGGTGAGCGGGGAGCGCAGCTCGTGGGCGACGGTGGCGATCAGCTCGGCGTGGCTGCGCTCGGTGCGGCGGCGGGCCTCGGTGCCGCGCAGGGTGACGACGAGCCGGCGCACCGGCCCGGTCGGGTGGGTGCGCACGTAGCGGGCGGACACCAGCACCTCGCGGCCGCCCGGGAGCAGCAGGTTGCGCTCGGGCTGGCCGCGGCGGGTGGCCAGGCCCCCGTACGGATCGGTCAGCGCCCACCAGCGGCGGCCTTCGAGGTCCTCCAGCGGCAGCGCCCGGTCGATCCGCGCGCCCAGGGCCCGGGCCGGATCGGTGGCGGTCATCCGGCCCGCGGCCCGGTTGAAGCAGATGACGAGGCCGGTGTGGTCGGCGACCACGAGCCCGTCGGGCAGGTCGTCGGGGTCGATCCCGAAGGCGCTCCCGCCGGTGGCTTCCGGGAACCCGTCCCGGGCCGCGGCGGCGGACGCCGCCGTCCCGCGTGGGCTGTTCGTACCGACGGTCATGTCCCCGTACCCCACATCTCCGAGTAGCGCAGTGGGCCCCCGGGCCGCCAGATTACTAGCTGGGGGTCACGGAGCGGCACCCTCCGGGCGCCCGCTGTGCTCGCGCGGACGCGTACAGGCACACGGCGGCGGCCGTCGCGAGGTTCAGGCTCTCGGCCCTGCCGTGGATCGGGACCCGCACCACGGCGTCCGCCAGGGCCCGGGTCTCCTCCGGCAGGCCCCAGGCCTCGTTGCCGAAGACCCAGGCGGAGGGGCCTCCCATGGTGCCCGAGTCGAGCTCGGCGTCGAGGTCGTCGGCGCCGGCCCCGTCGGCCGCGAGGATCCGTACTCCGGCCGCCCGCAGCCCTGCCACGGCCTGCTCCACCGGGACGCCCACGGCCACCGGGAGGTGGAAGAGGGAGCCCACGGAGGCCCGTACGGACTTGGGGTTGTACAGGTCCACGGAGGCGTCGGTGAGCACCACCGCGTCGGCCCCGGCCGCGTCCGCGCAGCGCAGCACGGTACCGGCGTTCCCGGGGTCGCGGACGTGCGCGAGGACGGCGACCAGCTTGGGCCGGGCCGCCAGGATGTCCTCGAAGGGCGAGTCCAGGAAGTGGCAGACACCGACGAGGCCCTGCGGGGTGACGGTCTGCGAGACCTCGGCCAGCACGTCGTCGCCGGCGTAGTGGACGCGGGCGCCCGCGTTCAGCGCCGCCTCGACGATCCCGGAGTAGCGCTCGGCTGCCTCGACCGTCGCGAACAGCTCGATCAGGGTCGACGCTCCCCCGCTGCCCCGGTGCTCGACGGCCTCACGGACGGCCTGCGGGCCCTCGGCGATGAACCGGCGCTCCTTGGTGCGGAAGTTGCGCCGCGCCAGTCGCCTGGCGGCGGCCACCCGCGGGGAACGGGGGGAGATCAGCTCGGCGGGGGTACCCATGGTCTCAGCGGTTCTCTCTCGGTGGTCCGGGGCGCGGCGCCGTCCGGCCGGGACCGGGGGCGGCACGGAAGTGCGGGGTTCCGCCCCCGCGGTGCGGGGCGAAAGCACACGGACCCGCAGGCGTGGTGCCTGCGGGTCCGTGGGGGCCGGCCGCCGGGAAGCGGGGCCGGCTAGCCCTTAGGCAGCGGCCTTGGGGGCGTTGACGTCGGCGGGGAGCGCCTTCTGCGCGACCTCGACGAGCGCGGCGAACGCGTTGGCGTCGTTGACGGCCAGCTCCGCGAGGATCTTGCGGTCCACCTCGATGTTGGCGGCCTTCAGACCCTGGATGAGGCGGTTGTACGTCATGCCGTTCTGGCGGGCAGCGGCGTTGATGCGCTGGATCCACAGCTGACGGAAGTCGCCCTTGCGCTTCTTGCGGTCGTTGAAGTTGTAGACCAGCGAGTGGGTGACCTGCTCCTTGGCCTTGCGGTACAGGCGCGAACGCTGACCGCGGTAGCCGGAGGCCGCCTCGAGGATCGCCCGGCGCTTCTTGTGGGCGTTTACTGCCCGCTTGACGCGTGCCACTTTTTAACTCCTTGTAGCGGGGCCGTGGGTGTCTTCACATCGGCCCGAATTCGATGGGGTCCCGGTTTCGGCGTCCCGCTCCCGCGGGGGGAGCGGAGACGTCAGATGCCGAGAAGCTTCTTGATCTTCGCGGCGTCGCCGGGGGCCATCTCCGCGTTGCCGGTGAGGCGGCGGGTGACACGGGACGACTTGTGCTCGAGCAGGTGGCGCTTGCCGGCGCGCTCACGGAGCACCTTGCCGGAGCCGGTGACCTTGAAGCGCTTCTTGCTACCGCTGTGCGTCTTGTTCTTCGGCATGGCGCCGTTGTCTCCTCGTCGGTGGCACTCCCACCGGTCCACTGGGGACCGGCTCACGGGAGCGTCAATGTGTGTAGGTGATCCGGGACGGGCTGCCCCTGGATCAGGCCTCGGCGTTCGCCTCGTCGGCAGGCGCCTCGTCGGCGGCGTCCTCGGCGACCTCGGTCTCCTCCACCTCGTCGGCGGCGTCCTCGGAAGGAGCCTCGTCGTCGGTGAGGGCGACACCCTGGCGCTCGGCCTTGCGGGCGGCCTGCGCCTCGCGGGCTTCGGCCATCGCCTCGGTCTTCTTCTTGTGCGGACCGAGAACCATGATCATGTTTCGGCCGTCCTGCTTCGGGTTCGACTCGATGAACCCGAGGTCCTCGACGTCCGAAGCGAGACGCTGCAGCAGTCGGTAGCCGAGTTCCGGCCGGGACTGCTCGCGACCACGGAACATGATCGTGATCTTGACCTTGTCGCCCTGCTTGAGGAACCGAACGACGTGACCCTTCTTGGTGTCATAGTCGTGCGGGTCGATCTTCGGCCGGAGCTTCATTTCCTTGATGACCGTGTGCGCCTGGTTCTTGCGCGCCTCACGGGCCTTCATGGCCGACTCGTACTTGAACTTGCCGTAGTCCATGAGCTTGCAGACCGGCGGGCGTGCGGACGCCGCGACCTCGACCAGGTCGAGGTCGTACTCCTGCGCGAGCTCAAGCGCCTTGGCAAGCGGCACGATGCCGACCTGCTCGCCGCTGGGACCGACGAGTCGTACCTCGGGAACGCGAATCCGGTCGTTGATGCGGGGCTCGGTGCTGATGGATCCTCCTCGGTAGCACCACACGACTGCCTGGCAGACAGCCGCTGACGTGTATTTCCGTCAGACCGACCGCGGCGGGGAGAATGAAAAAAGCCCCGCCGGGCACAGGCAGGGGCTCCAATACAACCGGAGCACCGCCGCGTGCAAACCGCGGGGCGCAAACTCGGGCGGTTTTCCATCGTCCGTACGGAACGATGGATACCGCCTGACCGGATGACCCGCCGCCCCGGAGGGCAGTCAGGTGGGAGAACGGAGCCTCCACTTGTGGGCCGGGCACAGCAGTGTCCGGCCGGTCGATGTACATACTAGCACCCGCGTTGCAAGCCCGCCGCACGGCATATCGTGGGGCGCATGACTGACGCGACACTCCCCTCCGACCCCGCTGCCGAAGAGGCTCCCGACTACGACGCCATGACCCGCGACATCGCGGACGTCCCCGCCGTAGAGGTGATCACCACGGTGGCCGTGCACCTGCTGAGCGCCGCGGCGGTCAACCTGGGCCTGGACAAGCCGGACTCCGAGCACAAGGACCTCGACGAGGCCCGCAAGCTGATCACCGCCCTGGCCGGGCTGGTCACGGCGAGCGCCACCGAGATCAGCTCCTTCCACGCGGCCCCGCTGCGGGACGGCCTGAAGTCGCTCCAGCTGGCCTTCCGCGAAGCCTCCCTCGTCCCGGACGAGCCGGGCCAGGGCCCGGGCGAGAAGTTCACCGGCCCGGTCTTCGGCTGAGCCCTTAGGCCGAGCCGCTCGGCCGAGCCCTCGGCCGAGCCTTCGACCAGCCCTTTCGTCGGACGCCGGGGCGGACGTCACGGCGTCCGACGAACGCGCCGCTCAGCGGGTGTACAACGGCTCGCCGGGCGGTGCCGGGGTGTCCGCCGGCAGCACGGCCAGGTTCAACCCGCGCACCAGCCGGGCCCGCAGGGTGTCGTCCGCCGCCAGCGCCTCGGCGACCCGGCGGGCCGCCGCCGGAGCCTGGGGCCCGGCGTCCAGCACGATCGCCAGCGTGCCGTCGACCTCCGTACCGGCGGGGCCCAGGTGGGCGCGGACCACGGCCGCCTCCGCGGCGACGGCGGCCCGTACGGCCTCCCGTACCGCGGGGTCGGCCAGCGGGTCGGCGTCCGTGCGGCCCTCGGCCAGCGCGCGCAGCGCCGGGCCGGTCAGCTGGTAGGTCACGGGGCCGGCCAGGTCCAGGACCACGGTGTCGGCCTTCTCGTGCGCGGCGGCCGCCAGGGCCTGGTGCAGCGGGACCGCCACCGGCCGGGCGGCCGGGTCCCAGAGGGCGAGCGAGGCGGTCGAGGTGAAGGCGGGCAGCGCCCGCCGGTCTCCCGCGCGCAGGGTCGGGACGGCCATGTCGCTGGTCTTCTCACGCGTGAGGCCCGTCTCCGGGTCGGTCTCGGCCTCGCCGAGGACGGCGACGACCGGAACGAGCAGGCGGGCGTCCCGCAGGGCCGCCAGCACCTGCGGCTCGGCCGACCGGTCCGCGGCCCAGGCGGCCAGGGCCGCGGTCAGCAGGGGATCCGCCGAGCCGTCGTCGTCGGAGAAGCCGGGGTCGGGAATGTTCTTGTTCGCCATGTTCGCCACAGTTACCCGACCCTACTGTGCCGCGCGCCCGTCCGCCCGGGAGCCCCGGTCCCGGGCTGCCACGGCCGCCTCGGCCTGCGCGCCAGCACGGCGGCGAGCACGAGCAGCACGACGCCGGCCGCCGCGGCCTGCGGGGGCCCGAAGCGGGGCTCCCGGGCAGGCGGACGGGCCGCCTCCGGGCCGGGGCCGAAGTACGTGCCCCCGGCCGGTGCGGGCACCGGGACCGGCGCCTCGGGCCGCATGGCCTCGGCGGCCTGGAGGGCGGCGACGGGGTCCACCGTCCCGTGGCCGCGGGCGTCGTCGCGACCGCCCGCCGGGGCGTCGGAGGCGGTGTCCTCCAGCAGCTTCTTGATCTGGGCCGGGGAGAGGTCCGGGTACGCGGCCCTGACGAGGGCCACGGCCCCGGAGACGAAGGCGGCCGCCGCGCTGGTGCCCCAGCCCTCGTAGTACGAGCGGTCGGGGTCGGCGATGACCACGTCGACGCCGGGGGCGCTGACGGTGGCGTACCAGTTGCGCGTGGAGAAGGCGGCCTTGCGGCCGCGGCGGTCGACGGCGGTGACGGCGATGACCCCGGGGTAGGCCGCCGGGTAGGAGACGTGGTCGCCCGTCTTGCCCCCGTTGCCCGCCGAGGCGACGACGACCACGCCCTTGGCGAGCGCGTACTGGACGGCCTCGTCCTCCCCCGCCTCGTGGTGGGCGGAGTCGCTGTCGTCGCCGAGCGACAGGTTGATCACGTCCGCGCCGTGGTCGGCCGCCCAGCGGATGCCCTCGGCGAGGGCGCCGCCCTTGTTGTCGCGGGCCTGGGCGCGGGCCGGGTCGCCCTCCTCCAGGATCACCCGGACCGGCAGGATCTTCGCCTGCGGGGCGACGCCGAGGACGCCCTGTCTGCCGTTGGGCCCGTGGCCGTGCCCGGCGATGATGCCGGCCATGGCCGTGCCGTGGCGGGCCCAGGCGCGGTCACCCCGGCCCGCGCCCGTGCCGATGAGGTCCGTGCCCTCAAGGACCTGTCCGGCGAGGTCGGGATGGGCGTCGTCGACGCCGGTGTCGAGGACGGCGACGGTGACGCCGTCGCCCCGGGTCGTGCCCCAGGCCTCTTCGGCGCGCAGGGCGAGGAGGCCCCACTGCCGGTTCCTGACGGTGTCGGCCGCGGCCGGGGTGACGGCGGCTCCGCCCGCGAGGAGGGCGGCGAGGGCGAGGGCGGCCGCGCGGGCCCCGGCGCGGGACGCTCGGCTCACGGGGTGGGCTCCTGGGCGGACGGCGCGGACGCGGCGGACGGCGCGGAGGGCACCCGCACCCGCGTGGAGTCGGGGACGGGGACCGGTACGCGGACCGGTACCGGCATCGCGGCGGCCTTGGGTACGGGCTTCGGGGCGGAGGACGCGGCGGAAGACGGCGCCGCCGACGGCTCGGGCGGCAGCGCCAGGTCCCGTACCGCCTTGCCGGCGAGGTCGGCGAGGGCCTTGGCCTCGTGACCGAGGCCCGCTTGGGCCACGGCCCCGGTGGCGCCCTCCTTCACCGCTTCCTCGGCCGGCAGCGGCGCGTCCAGCGGGCGGCCGTCGGCGAAGGCCGAGACGGTGTAGACGACGACCGGGGCCTCGGGACGGACGGAGGCGCTCCAGGCCGCCCGCCGGCCGTCGGCGAAGCCGTACGCGGGCGGAGCGGGGAGGCGTCCGGTGAGCTCGGCCATGGCGGGCCCGCTGCCGGGCGTGAAGACCAGGCCGACGGTGATCAGCGAACTGCGGGTGGCGTCGGTGTAGGTGGCGCGCAGGACGCGGGTGCAGCCGGTGGCCGCCAGCAGCGCCCGCCAGTCGGCGGGGAGGGCGGCCGCGCAGTCGGCGTCGGGGGCGAGCGCGGTGCGGGTCCAGGTCCGGTCGGCTCCGCCGGGTCCCGTGGAGGGACCGGCGAGGAGGGGCGGGAAGAGGCTGTCGACGGGGGCGGAACGCCACAGGGAAGCGGCCTCCCGGTAGGCGGCGTCGGGGGGCAACGGCCGGTTCGCGTCGCGGTGTTCGGACCAGAGCTCGTAACCGGCGGCGCCGGTGAGGCCGGTCCCGAGGAGCCCGCACAGGACGGCGGCGAGCACCCGTCCGGGCCGGCGCCGCGGCCGCTCGGCCGGGTACGGGGGCAGCGGTGGATCGGGCTCGCCCAGGAGCGAGGTCCGCGGTGTCGTCGTGGTCATCCGGCGGCTCCGCCCCCCGTCCGTACGGCTGCCTGCCCCGTACTCTACGGTCCCGGCGGCCCCGGCCGGGCCCCGGGGAGCTCCGCGAACCCCCTACCCACCGGTAGAGCCGTCTGGCAAGCTGCCGCCCATGAACTCCCCCGCCGCCGACCGCGCCCGGTACGACCGGGCGACCGCGCACCTCGACGCGCCGCTGGCCGTCGTGGACCTCGACGCGTTCGACGCCAACGCCGACGACCTCGTGCGCCGCGCGGGCGGGAAGCCGGTCCGGGTCGCCAGCAAGTCGGTGCGCTGCCGCGCCCTGCTGGAACGGGTGCTGGCCCGGCCGGGGTTCGCCGGGATCATGTCGTACACCCTCGCGGAGTCGCTGTGGCTGGCCCGGTCCGGTTTCGAGGACGTGCTGCTGGCGTACCCGTCGGCCGACAGGGCCGGTTTCGCGGAGCTGGCCGCGGATCCCAAGCTCGCCGCGGCGGTCACCGTGATGGTCGACGACCCGGCCCAGCTCGACCTCGTCGACCGGTCCCGGGACGGCGGCACGCAGGAGGTCCGGGTCTGCCTGGAGCTGGACACCGCGCTGCACCTCCTCGGGGGCCGCGTGCGGGTCGGCGCGCGGCGCTCACCGCTGCGCGAGCCCGCGCAGTTGGCCGCGCTGGCCCGGGCGGTCTCGGCGCGGCCGGGATTCCGGGTGGTGGGCCTGATGGGGTACGAGGGCCATGTGGCCGGGGTCGGGGACGCGCCGGCGGGCCGGCCGCTGCGCTCTCGCGCGATCCGGCTCATGCAGGCCGCGGCCCGCAAGGAGCTGGCCGCCCGCCGGGCCGAGACCGTCCGCGCCGTCCGGGCGGTCGTCCCGGACCTGGAGTTCGTCAACGGCGGCGGCACCGGCAGTGTGCAGCAGACCGCCGCCGAGGAGGCGGTGACGGAGATCGCCGCCGGTTCGGGGCTCTACGTGCCGAGGCTGTTCGACCACTACACGTCCTTCCGGGGCCGTCCGGCCGCCCTGTTCGCGCAGCCGGTGGTCCGCCGGCCCGGTGTGGGCGTGGTCACCGTGCTGGGCGGCGGCTATCCGGCGTCCGGTGCGCCCGGGGCCGACCGATTGCCGGTGCCGTACCTCCCGGAGGGCCTGCGCTACGACCCCCAGGAGGGCGCGGGCGAGGTGCAGACCCCGCTGCTGGGCGCTCCCGCCGACGACCTGCTGATCGGCGACCGGGTGTGGTTCCGCCACGCCAAGGCGGGCGAGCTGTGCGAGCGCTTCGACACGCTGCACCTGGTCGAGGGCGACCGCGTGACGTCCGCCGCCCCCACGTACCGCGGCGAGGGCCGCACCTTTCTCTAGGGCGGCCGCGGGGCGGCGTGGACGTGGCTCCCTGCTTCCGTTGGGGATCGTCGCGGAGGGGGGAGCACGACAGCCGGGCGCGTCGTGCGACGCCCGGCTGTCGGGGGCAGGGGGCGGCCGTAGGGCCGCGGCGGGGGCTAGAGCGGGGTCACGTACGCGCCCGAGATGCCGCCGTCGACCACGAAGTCGGCGGCGTTGATGAAGGAGGAGTCGTCGCTGGCGAGGAAGGCGACGGCGGCGGCGATCTCGGTGGGTTCGGCGAACCGGCCCAGCGGGATGTGCACGAGGCGGCGGGCGGCGCGCTCGGGGTCCTTGGCGAACAGCTCCTGGAGCAGCGGGGTGTTGACCGGGCCGGGGCACAGGGCGTTGACGCGGATGCCCTCGCGGGCGAACTGCACGCCGAGTTCGCGGGACATGGCCAGGACGCCGCCCTTGGATGCGGTGTAAGAGATCTGGGAGGTGGCTGCGCCCATGATGGCGACGAAGGAGGCGGTGTTGATGATGGAGCCCCGGCCCTGTGCGCGCATGTAGGGCAGGGCGGCCTTGCAGCACAGGTAGACGGAGGTCAGGTTGACGTCCTGGACCCGGCGCCAGGCGTCGAGCTCGGTGGTGAGGATGGAGTCGTCGTCCGGGGGCGAGATGCCCGCGTTGTTGAAGGCGATGTCGACGGAGCCGTAGGTGTCGTGGGCCGTCTTGAAGAGGGCGTCGACCTGTTCCTTGTCGGTGACGTCCACCTTGACGTAGGTGCCGCCCACCTCCTCGGCGGCGGCCTTGCCGGCCGTCTCGTCGATGTCCGCGCACACCACGTTCGCGCCTTCCGAGGCGAGACGGCGGGCGGTGGCCAGGCCGATGCCGCTGCCGGCTCCGGTGATGACGGCGGTGCGGCCTACCAGGCGGCGGCAGATGATCTCTTCGGTGCGATCGGTCATGTCGGTTCAGGCCTCCGTGCTGATGAAGACGTTCTTGGTCTCGGTGAAAGCGGTGAGGGCGTCGGGTCCGAGCTCGCGGCCGAGCCCGGACTGCTTGTAGCCGCCGAAGGGGGTCCAGTAGCGGACGCTGCTGTGGGAGTTGACGGACAGGTTGCCCGCGGCGACGGCGCGCGAGACGCGCAGCGCCCGGCCGACGTCACGGGTCCAGAGCGAGCCGGAGAGGCCGTACTCGGTGGCGTTGGCCAGCCGCACGGCCTCTTCCTCGTCCTCGAAGGGCAGGACGACGGCGACGGGGCCGAAGACCTCCTCGGCGGCCACGGGCGCGGTGGGGGCGACGTCCGTGACGAGGGTGGGCGGGTACCAGAACCCGGGGCCCGCGGGGGCGGTGCCGCGGACGGTCGTGAGGTCGTCGGTGACGTAGGACCGTACGCGGTCCAGCTGGAGCCGCGAGATCAGTGGGCCCATCTGGGTCTTCTCGTCGGCCGGGTCGCCGACGCGCACGCCTTCGATGCCGGGCGCGAGGAGCTCCAGGAACCGGTCGTAGGCGGAGCGCTGGACGAGGATCCTGGTGCGGGCGCAGCAGTCCTGGCCGGTGTTGTCGAGGAAGGCCATGGGGGCGGCCGCGGCGGCCGCCTCGATGTCGGCGTCGGCGAAGACGATGTTGGGGCTCTTGCCGCCGAGTTCGAGGGTGACCCGCTTCACCCGGGCGGCGCACTTGGCCATGATCTGCTTGCCGACGCGGGTGGAACCGGTGAAGACGATCTTCGCCACGCCGGGGTGCTCGACGAGGGCGTCGCCCGCGACGTCCCCGCGGCCGGGGAGCACCTGGAAGAGGTGCTCGGGGATCCCGGCTTCGAGGGCGAGTTCGGCGAGGCGCAGTGCGGTGAGCGGGGTGGTCTCGGCGGGCTTGAGGACGACGGCGTTTCCGGCGGCGAGGGCGGGGGCCAGGCCCCAGGCGGCGATCGGCATGGGGAAGTTCCACGGGGCGATCACGCCGATGACGCCGAGCGGTTCGAGGAAGGTGATGTCGATGCCGCCGGCGACGGGGATCTGGCGGCCCGACAGCCGTTCCACTCCTCCGGCCGCGAAGTCGAGGAGGTCGCGTACGTTGCCGGCCTCCCAGCGCGCGTTGCCGATGGTGTGGCCGGCCTCGCGGACCTCCAGCCGGGCCAGTTCCTCGACGTGCCCGTCGACGACGGAGGCGAAGCGGCGCAGCAGGCGGGCCCGGTCGGCGGGCGCCGCCGCGGCCCAGCCGCGCTGGGCCGCGGCGGCCCGGGCCACCGCGGCGTCGACGTCGTCCCGTGTGGCGGCCGGGACGGTGGCGACGGTCTCCTCGGTGGCCGGATTCAGGATTTCCAGCACATCGGACAACGTGGTGCCTCACAGACGTTCGAAGGTGTGCGGGTGCGGGGCGGGGCGGTGCGGGCGGGTGCCGGCACGGCGTCTACAACCGTTCGAAGGACCGGCGCAGCTCCCAGTCGGTCACGGCCGAGTCGTACGCCTCCAGCTCGACGCGGGCCATGTTCCGGTAGTGGGCGACCACCTCGGGGCCGAAGGCGGCCTTGGCGATCTCGCTGTGCTCCCAGAGCTCCGCGGCCTCGCGCAGGGTGGCGGGGACGTGGGCGTAGTCGCCGGTGTACGCGTTCCCGGTGCAGACCTCCGGCAGTTCCAGCCGGTGCTCGATGCCGTACAGGCCGGCCGCGACCAGGCCGGCGACGGCCAGGTACGGGTTGACGTCGCCGCCCGGGAGGCGGTTCTCGAAACGCATCGAGCGGCCGTGGCCGACGACGCGCAGCGCGCAGGTGCGGTTGTCCACGCCCCAGGCGACGGCGGTCGGCGCGAAGGATCCCGGCTGGAAACGCTTGTACGAGTTGATGTTGGGGGCGTAGAGAAGGGAGAAGTCGCGCAGTGCGGCCAGTTGACCGGCCAGGAAGTGCCGCATCACCGGTGACATTCCGCCCGGTCCGTCACCGGCCATGGCGTTGCGTCCGTCGGCGTCCCCGAGGGAGAGGTGGATGTGGCAGGAGTTGCCCTCGCGCTGGTCGTACTTGGCCATGAAGGTGAGCGACACGCCCTCCTGGGAGGCGATCTCCTTCGCCCCCGTCTTGTAGACGGCGTGCTGGTCGCAGGTGGTCAGCGCCTCGTCGTAGCGGAAGGCGATCTCGTGCTGCCCGAGGTTGCACTCGCCCTTCGCCGACTCGACGACGAGGCCCGCGGCCTGCATCTCGTTGCGGATGCGGCGCAGCAGGGGCTCGATGCGGCCGGTCCCGAGGACGGAGTAGTCGATGTTGTACTGGTTCGCGGGGGTCAGGCCCCGGTAGTTGGCGTTCCAGGCCTGCTCGTAGGTGTCCTGGAAGACCATGAACTCCAGCTCGGTGCCGACCATCGCGGTGTAGCCGTGCTCGGCGAGGCGCTCCAGCTGGCGGCGCAGGATCTGCCGGGGTGCGGCGACGACGGGCGAGCCGTCGGCCCATGCCAGGTCGGCGAGGACGAAGGCGCTGCCGGGGTTCCAGGGGATGCGGCGCAGGGTGGCGAGGTCGGGGTGCATGGCGAAGTCGCCGTAGCCCCGGTCCCAGGAGGACATCTCGAATCCGTCGACGGTGTTCATGTCGGTGTCGACGGCGAGCAGGTAGTTGCAGCCCTCGGTGCCGTGCGCGAGGACCTCGTCCAGGAAGAACTGTGCGGCGAACCGCTTGCCCTGGAGGCGCCCCTGCATGTCCGGGAAGGCCAGGACGACTGTGTCGATCTCACCGTCGGCGACCAGGGAGCGGAGCTCCTCGGGCGCCAGCGGCGGCTTGCGGTCTACCACGGGGATCTCTCCTTCGGTGAGCCGAGTGCGCCTAAGGTATTGAATAGAACCATTGCTTGGGAAGGGGAGGGGCCGAGATGACCGGTACGGCGAGTGAGGGCGACGCCGCACGGCGGCTTAATCCCGTACTGCGACAGGTACGGGCGGGCAACGGTTTCGAGGAGGCGTTGGAGCAGATCCTCCAGGTGGTCCGGCTCGGTCTGGTGCCCGGCGGGGAACGGCTCCCGCCCGAACGGGAGTTGGCGGAGCGGATGGGGATCAGCCGGGTCACGCTGCGCGAGGTGCTGAAGGTACTGCAGGACCAGGGGCTGGTGGAGGCGCGGCGCGGCCGGTACGGCGGAACGTTCGTGCTGCCCCGCCCCGACACGCCGGCGGGCGGCGCGGAGGAGGAGCTGCGCCGGCGTGTCGCGGGCGTGGACATCGAGGACGCCCTGCGGTTCCGCGAGGTGCTGGAGGTGGGCGCGGCCGGACTGTGCGCCGACCACGGGCTGACCGAGGAGGGCGCGGATCGGCTGCTCACCGCGCTGACCGCCACCCACGACGCGCCGCTCGCCGACTACCGCCGCCAGGACACGCTCTTCCACCTGACCTTGTGCGAATTGGCCGGATCCGCCACCCTGACGGCCCAGTACGCGGCCGTCAGGGCCACCGTCAACGACCTGCTCGACTGCATTCCGCTGCTCGTGCGCAACCTGGAGCACTCCCAGCAGCAGCACACCGCGCTGGTCGAGTCGGTACTGGCGGGGGACGCCGCCGGCGCGCGCGAGACGATGCGCGAGCACTGCTGCGGCACGGCGGCACTGCTGCGGGGCTTCCTGGCCTGAGGAGGACCGGCGGCGCCGACGCGGCCGGGGCCGCCGGGCCGGGCCGCCGGACGGTGAGGACTTCGTAACCTCTCTTTGACGCAGAGGTCTTGCGCTCCCCGGTCCACTGCGGCAAAGGTACGCCCCACAACCATTGCCCCGAGGCAGGAGCGCACGATGGCCGACGACATCGAGGCACGGCGGACAGCCGTACCCGCACCCACCCGATCACCCGAGGGCGACTACCTGGAGCGCCGCACGCTGCGCCGCGGCAGCGCCGGCTGGCTGCTGCTCACCGGCCTCGGCGTCGCGTACGTCGTCTCCGGGGACTTCTCCGGCTGGAACATCGGCCTGGAGAAGGGCGGCTTCGGCGGCCTCGCCATCGCCACCGTCCTGATGGGCGCGATGTACGCCTGCCTGGTCTTCTCCCTCGCCGAGCTCTCCACCATCCTGCCGACCGCGGGCGGCGGCTACGGGTTCGCCCGCCGCGCGCTCGGCCCCTGGGGCGGCTTCCTCACCGGCACCGCCATCCTCATCGAGTACATCCTGGCCCCGGCGGCGATCGTCATCTTCATCGGCGACTACGTCGAGTCCCTCGGCCTCTTCGGACTGACCTCCAGCTGGCCCGTGTACCTCGGCTGCTTCGTGGTCTTCATCGGCGTCCACCTCTGGGGGGTCGGCGAGGCGCTCCGCTTCAGCCTCGTCGTGACCGCCGTCGCGGTCGCCGCCCTGCTGATCTTCGCGGTCGGCGCCCTCACCGAGTTCGACGCCGACGGCCTGAACGACATCCCGGTCGACGCGAGCGCCTTCGGCTCCAACTCGTGGCTGCCGCTGGGCGTCCTCGGCATCTGGGCCGCGTTCCCCTTCGGCATGTGGTTCTTCCTCGGCGTCGAGGGCGTACCGCTGGCGGCCGAGGAGGCGAAGGACCCGGTCCGCTCCATGCCCAAGGCGCTCGCCATCTCCATGGGCATCCTCGCCCTGTTGGCCCTGATCACCTTCCTCGCGGCGACCGGCGCCCAGGGCGCGGACGCCGTCAAGTCCGCCGGCAACCCCCTCGTCGTCGCGCTGGAGGGAGACGACGGCCCGACCGCGCTGAGCCGCTTCGTGAACTACGCGGGCCTCGCGGGCCTCGTGGCCTCCTTCTTCTCGCTCATCTACGCGGGCTCGCGCCAGCTGTTCGCCCTCTCGCGGGCCGGCTACCTGCCCCGCTTCCTCTCGCTCACCTCGAAGCGCAAGGCCCCGTACCTGGGCCTGGTCATCCCCGGCGCGATCGGCTTCGCGCTCGCCGCGGCCACCGGCAACGGCGCGCGGATGCTCAACATCGCGGTGTTCGGCGCGACCATCTCCTACGCCCTGATGGCCCTCTCGCACATCGTGCTGCGCCGCCGGGAGCCGGGCCTGGAGCGCCCGTACCGCACCCCGGGCGGCACGGCGACCTCCTCGGTGGCCTTCGTCCTCGCGCTGTCGGCCCTGGTCGCCACCTTCCTGGTGGACAAGGACGCGGCGTTCATCGCGCTGGCCGTGTACGCCGTCGCACTGGCGTACTTCGCGTTCTACAGTCGGCACCACCTCGTGGCCGCCGCGCCCGAGGAGGAGTTCGCGGCCCTGGCGAAAGCCGAGGCGGAACTGGTCCGCGACTGAAACCCTGACCCCGACCCCTCATCCCCTTCCTGGAGGTACGACCGTGTCACGGCCGCTCATCGGCATCACCACCTACGTGGAGGAGTCCACCCGCTACGGCGTATGGGACCTCGCCACGTCCCTCGTGCCCACCGGGTACTACGAACTCGTCCAGGCGGCGGGCGGCGCGGCCGTGCTGCTCCCGCCGGACGAACCCGGGGCGGCGGCGGAGGTGTTGAGCCGGCTGGACGGCCTGGTCGTCGCGGGCGGACCGGACGTGGACCCGGTCCACTACGGCGCCGCCCGCGACTCCCGTACGGGGGAACCGGCGACGGTCCGCGACGAGTGGGAGCTCGCCCTGCTCGCGGCCGCGCTGGACGCCGACATGCCGGTGCTCGGCATCTGCCGGGGCATGCAGGCGCTGAACGTGGCCCTCGGCGGCACCCTGATCCAGCACATCGACGGGCACTACGAGATCCCGGGCGTCACATCCTGGCATCCGGTCACCCCGGTACCGGGTACGCGCTACGCGGCCCTCGTCCCGGAGGAGGCGCAGGTCCCGACCTACCACCACCAGGCCGTCGCCCGCCTCGGCCGCGGCCTGATCGCCTCGGCGCACGCCACCGACGGCACGGTGGAGGCGATCGAACTCCCCGACTCGGAGCGCTGGGTCCTGGGCGTCCAATGGCACCCGGAACGCAACAAGGACACCCGCGTCATGGCCTCCCTGATCGAAGCAGCCTCCCTCCACACCCCCGTCCCGGTCTCCTGACCCCACCCCCGCCGGGGGCCCTGCCGGCCCGCCGACGTGTGAGGCGCGGGGCCCGGGGCGGTACCCCGATCCTGGAGCCCCGCCGGCGTGTGAGGCGCGGGGCCCGGAGCCGTGCCCCGGGGCCCCGCGCCACGGCCGCGCACGGCGGGAACCCGTTACACCGCCCGTCGCGTCAGCGACAGCAGATCCCGCGCCGGCCCCGCAGGACGGGCCCCCGCCGACCACACCGCCCGCAACGCCCGCCCCAACGCCGCCCCGGCCACCGGCACCTCCACCAGCCGCCGCGCCGCCAGCTCATCTCCCACCGCCAACTCCGACAGCACGCACGGCCCCGCCCCGCTCAACGCCGCCGCCTTCACCGCGGTCGTCGACGCCAGCTCCAGCAACGGCGCCGCCAACCCCCCGCACCCCGCCAGCGCCGCGTCCAACACCTGCCGCGTACCCGACCCCCGCTCCCGCAGGATCAACGGCATCGCCGCGAGTTCCGCCGCCTCCACCCCCCGCGAGCGCCGCGCCCACGCGTGCCCCGGCGCCACCGCCACCACCAGCCGGTCCTGCGCGATCACCGCCGAGTCCAGCCCCTCCGGCACCGTCAGCCCCTCCACGAACCCCAGGTCCGCCTCATGGGCGAGCACCCGCGCCGCGACCACCGCCGAGTTCCCCGCGTGGAGCGACACCGCCGTGTCCGGCCGCTGCCCCCGCAGGGCGATGAGCCATCCCGGCAGCAAGTACTCCGCGATGGTCATGCTGGCCGCCACCCGCAGCCGCGAGTCCCGGCGCCCGCGCAGCGCCTGCGCCCCCGCGTCGAAGGCCTCGGCGGCCTCCACCACCTTGCGGGCCCAGTCCGTGACGAGCGCCCCCTCCGCCGTCAGCGTCGAGCCGCGCGGCGACCGGTCGACCAGGGCCACCCCCAGCCGGGTCTCCATCGCCCGGATCCGGCTGCTCGCCGCGGGCTGGGTGATGCCCAGCCGCCGGGCCGCGCCGCTCAGGCTGCCGACCCGCGCGACCGCGAGCAGCAGTTCCAGCGCGCCCAGATCCGGCACCCGGTGCGCCAACGGAACCCACTCCTCGTTACCCATAACATCAGTTTATGACCCTATAGCGAGATGGCCTCTGCCGTCCGGCCTCGACCCCCGGGACTCTGGACCCATGGCCACCACCCTCGTGCGACCGCGCACCCCCCGCACCACCGAGACCGCCCCCCGGGCCCACCAGGCCCTGCGGCACCTCGGCCCGAACTGGTACGCCTGCGTCATGGGCACGGCGATCATCGCCAACGCCGGCGCGACCCTCCCGTACCAGCTCCCCGGACAGCGCGCGGCCTGCCAGATCGTGTGGGCGCTGTCCGCCGCCGTCCTGGCCGTGCTGCTCACCGCCCGGGCCGGGCACTGGATCCACCACCGCGACCAGGCCCGCGCCCACCTCCTCGACCCGGCCGTCGCCCCCTTCTACGGCTGTCTGTCGATGGCCCTCCTGGCCGTCGGCGGCGGCGCCCTGATCGTCGGCAAGGACCTGATCGGGACCGGCGCGGCCGTCGCCGTCGACGCCGTGCTCTTCACCGCCGGCACCGCGATCGGCCTCACCATGGCCGTGGTGGTTCCGTACCTGATGGTGGTCCGCCACAAGGTCGAACCGGAGCAGGCCACCCCGTCTGGCTGCTCCCCCTGGTCGCCCCGATGGTCTCCGCCGCCCTGGGCCCGCTGCTGATACCCCACCTGCCCGACGGCCGGCCCCGCGAGGCCATGCTGCTGGCCTGCTACGCGATGTTCGGGATCAGCATGTTCGCCACCCTGATGATGCTCCCGCTGGTGCTCGGGCGGCTGATCGTCAGCGGCCCGCTGCCCCTGGTCCTCACCCCCACCCTCTTCCTGGTCCTGGGCCCGCTCGGCCAGTCCACCACCGCCGTCAACCAGCTCGCCGACATGGCGCCCGGAGCGATCGGCGCCCCCTACGCGGACGCGCTCGGCGCCTTCGCGGTGGTCTACGGGGTCCCCGTGATGGGCTTCGCCCTGCTGTGGCTGGCCCTGGCCGGGGCGATGCTGGTCCGGGCCGCCCGCGCCGGGATGGGCTTCGCCATGACCTGGTGGGCCCTGACCTTCCCCGTGGGCACCTGCGTCACCGGCGCCGCCGGCCTGGCCCGCCACACCGGCCTGACCGCCTTCGCCTGGCTCGCCGCGGCGCTCTTCCTGGCCCTGCTCACGGCCTGGCTGCTCGCCGCCGCGCACACCCTGCGCGGCCTGTTCAGCGGCCGCCTCCTGGCCGCCCCCCGCTGAGCCCCGCCGGGCCCCCGCCCCGAGCTCCCCGTCCGAAGCCGCCCCGCCGCTGGTCAGCGGGCCGCCGCCAAGCCTTCCTCCAGCGCCCGAGCCAGTACCGCCGGCGCCTCGGCCAGGGAGGGCCCGTACCAGGTCAGATGGCGCCCGCTGACGAGCGCGGCCGGGAGCCCCGGGAAGGCCTCCGGGCCGTCGCCGGCCGTGAAGCGGTACGGCTCGTCGGGGAGGACCACCAGATCGCAGCCGGCGCCCGCGAGCTCGTCCACCGGCACCCTCGGATAGCGTTCGGCGTGCCCGGCGTACGCGTTGCGCACGCCCAGCCGGGCCAGCAGGTCCCCGGCGAAGGTGTCCCGGCCGAGCACCATCCACGGCCGCCGCCACACCGGTACGAAGGCGGTCAGCGGACCCAGCGGCCGCGCCCGGGCCCACGCGGCCTCCGCGTCCGCCAGCCACCCCGGCCTCCTCAGCCCCAGCGCCCGCACCAGCACCCGGTCCAGCTCGCGCAGCGCCTGCGGCAGGTCCCGGACCTCGGTGAGCAGCACCTCCACCCCGGCCGCCCTCAGCTCCGCCAGGTCCGGGGCCCGGTTCTCCTCCTCGTTGGCGATCACCAGGTCCGGGCGCAGCGCCGTGATCCGCCGGACGTCGGGGTTCTTCGTCCCCCCGATCCGCTCCGCGTCACCGAGTCCGGCGGGATGCGTGCACCAGTCGGTGACCCCGACCAGCAGCCCGGGCGCGGTCACGGCCACCGCCTCGGTCAGCGAGGGCACCAGCGAGACGACCCTGCGCCGCACCCCGCTCAACGCCCGGGCGACGGCGGCTCGGACGTGGCGTGGATGTGTTCGCCCACCGCCACCACCAGGATCCGGGTGTCCTCCGTGACGGCCCGCCAGCGGTGGCGCACCCCGCCCGACAGGAACAGCGCGTCCCCGCTCTCCAGCCGGTACGCCCGCCCCTCCGCCTCCACCTGGCAGGCGCCGGCGACGACGTACATCAGCTCGTCGTTGCGGTGCTGGTACTCGCGGCCTGCGTCCTGGTCCCCGGTGAACTCCAGGGCGTGCAGCTGGTGATGTCCGCGCACCAGGGGCCGTACGCCCGGGACCGGGTTGAGCCCGGACTCGTCGCCGGCGCGTACGAGGTCAACGGTGCGGGCGGTGTCGGAGGCGGCCAGCAGTTCGACGGCCGTGGTCTCCAGCGCGTCCGCGACCCGCTCCAGGGACCGCATGCTGGGCCGGGCCCGCTCGTTCTCTATCTGGCTGAGGAAGGGCACCGACAGGCCGCTTCGCGCCGACACGGCGGCCAGGGTGAGGTGGAGGGCGCGACGCCGCTTGCGCACGGCCACGCCCACCCGGAGCGGTTCCTTGGCGTCCTTGTCCTTGCCCTTGTCGTCCGGCTCGTCCGGCTGGTGCGGCTCGGCGTCCGGGCCGTCCCTGCCGTCCCTGCTGTTCATGTCGGGGCTGCCCTCCCCATGTCCGTCGCTCATCGGTGTGCTGTAAGCACCTTACGCAGCAACGGCCCCCGGTTTCGCGCGCACGAGTCCACTGCTCCCCCGAACCGTTACTTCCCCCCGGCCGCCCGGTCACGGTCCGTGGCTGCCGGGCGAGGGGCGCGGACCCGTTGCGGCATCATCGTCCCCGTGACGACACGACACCTGATGCTGCTGGACACCGCCTCCCTCTACTACCGCGCCTACTTCGGCGTGCCGGACTCCGTGAAGGCCCCCGACGGCACCCCCGTCAACGCGGTGCGCGGGCTGCTGGACTTCATCGGCCGGCTGGTGCAGGACCACCGGCCCGACGATCTGGTCGCCTGCATGGACGCCGACTGGCGGCCGCGCTGGCGGGTCGAGCTGATCCCCTCGTACAAGGCCCACCGGGTCGCGCGGGAGAGCGAGTCGGGGCCGGACCTGGAGGAGACACCGGACACCCTCGCCCCGCAGGTCCCGATCATCGAGGCGGCCCTGGACGCCTTCGGCATCGCCCGCGTCGGGGTCGCCGGGTACGAGGCGGACGACGTGATCGGCACGCTCACCGGCCGCGCGACGGGCCCGGTGGACATCGTGACGGGCGATCGGGACCTCTACCAGCTGGTGGACGACGCCCGGCAGCGGCGCGTGCTGTACCCGCTCAAGGGCGTCGGCACCCTCCAGGTCACGGACGAGGCCTGGCTGCGGGAGAAGTACGGGGTGGACGGACCCGGGTACGCGGACCTGGCCCTGCTGCGCGGGGACCCCAGCGACGGGCTGCCGGGCGTTCCCGGCATCGGCGAGAAGACGGCCGCGAAGCTCCTGGACGCGTACGGCTCGCTCGCCGGGATCATCGCGGCGATCGACGACCCGAAGTCGAAGCTGACCCCCACCCAGCGCAAGCGCCTCGACGCATCCCGGCCCTATCTCGCGGTGGCCCCGAAGGTGGTCCAGGTGGCCTCCGACGTGCCGCTACCCCCGTTCGACCCCGCGCTTCCGGCCCTTCCGGCACAGCCGGAACTGGTCGGCGCGCTCGCCCATCGGTGGGGTCTCGGTGGGGCGGTCTCGCGCCTCAGCAGCGCGTTGCGCGCCTGAGGTGCTAACTTAGGTAAGCCTAAGCATCAGGGGACTCAGGGGAGAGAGCCGTGGCAGAAGGACGCGCCCGCACCGTCGGCACCGCCGTCGTCGTACGCACCGAGCGGCTGACACCGCACATGGTGCGCGTCGTGCTGGGCGGTGACGGATTGGCCGGATTCGGCGCGGGCGAGTTCACCGACCACTACGTGAAGCTCCTGTTCGCCCCGCAGGGCGTCCGCTACCCCGCGCCGTGGGATCTGGAGCGGATCCGCTCCGACTTCCCCCGCAACCTGTGGCCGCGCCAGCGCGCGTACACCGTACGGGCCTGGGACCCGGTGCGGCGGGAGCTGACCCTGGACTTCGTCGTCCACGGCGACGAGGGCCTGGCCGGCCCGTGGGCCGCGCGGGTCCGACCGGGCGAGCTCGTCCACTTCCTCGGCCCCGGCGGCGCCTACGCGCCGGACGCGACGGCGGACTGGCACCTGCTCGTGGGCGACGAGAGCGCCCTGCCGGCGATCGCCGCGACCCTGGAGCGGATGCCCGCCGGTGCGCGGGTGCACGCGTTCGTCGAGGTCGAGGGCCCGGCGGACGAGCACAGGATCGCGACCCCGGACGGGACCGTGCCCGTGTGGCTGCACCGCGGCACGCGCCCGGTCGGCGAGGCCCTGGTCGAGGCGGTCACCTCGCTGGACTTCCCCCCCGGCGAGGTCCACGCCTTCGTCCACGGCGAGGCCGGCTTCGTCAAGGAGCTCCGGCGCCACCTCCGCCTGGAGCGCGGCGTCCCGCGCGAACGCCTGTCGATCTCGGGCTACTGGCGCCTGGGCGAGACGGACGAGGGTTGGCGCGCGATCAAGCGCGACTGGAACGCCACGGTGGAAGCCGAACAAGAACTCCGCCACAACGCCGCCGCCTGACCGCCCCGGCCCCCGCCCGGGCGCACCCCGAGGCGCGGGGCCGGGGCGGAGCGCCGATCTCCGGACCCCGCTCGGGCACCCGGCCCCGCCGGCGTCGGAGGCGCGAGCCCGGGGCGGAGCCCCGATCTCCGGACCCCGCTCGGGCACACCCGGCCCCGCCGGCGTCGGAGGCGCGGGGCCCGTTGCGGAGCCCCGCGCACGCCGCCCGCCGGCCCCACCGTGCGGGTCCACCGGTCCGGCCGGACAATAGATCCCATGCGTACGCTCCGCGCACTCGGCGCGGCAGCGGTCGCGCTGCTCCTCGCCGGCACCGGAGCACCCGCGACCGCCGCGCCCAGCCCGCCGCCCCCGCCCCGGCCCCAGCTCACCGACGCCCGCGTCGACGCGGCGGTGGCCCGCCTGGACAAGACCGTCGCGGACATGATGCGCCGCACCGGCGTCCCCGGGGTCTCCGTGGCCGTCGTCCACGACGACAAGGTCGTCCACCTCAAGGGCTTCGGCGTCCGCAGGACCGGCGAGAGCGCCGCCGTCGACCCGGACACCGTCTTCCAGATCGCCTCCCTCTCCAAGCCGGTCTCCTCGACGGTGGTCGCCGGCACCCTCACCGACCCCGACGCCTGGGACCGGCACACCGCCCTGCCCGGGTTCGCCCTCAAGGACCCCTGGGTCACCGGCCACGTCTCCACGGCCGACCTGTTCTCCCACCGCAGCGGCCTGCCCGACCATGCCGGCGACCTCCTCGAAGACCTCGGCTACGACCAGGCGTACATCCTCGACCACCTGCGCCTGGAGCCCCTCACCCCCTTCCGCGCGAGCTACGCCTACACCAACTTCGGCTTCACCGCCGCCGCGGAGGCCGTGGCCCGCGCCAAGGGCACCAGCTGGCAGAAGCTCGCCGCGGACACCCTCTTCAAGCCCGCCGGCATGACCCGCACGAGCACCGAGTTCTCCGCCTTCACCGATTCCCCCGACCGTGCCGCCACCCACGTGAAGAACCCGGACGGCACCTGGAGCCCCCGCTTCGTCCGCGACCCGGACGCCCAGGCCCCGGCCGGCGGAGTCAGCTCCACCGCCCGCGACATGTCCCGCTGGCTGCGGCTCCAACTGGCCGGCGGCACCCTCGACGGGAAGCGGATCGTCCCGGCGGAGACCCTCGCCCGGACACACCGGCCCGAGATCGTCTCCCAGCCGCCCGCCACCCCCGACGGCCGCACCGGCTTCTACGGCCTGGGGTGGAACGTCTCCTACGACGACGCCGGCCGGCTGCGCCTGAGCCACTCCGGGGCCTTCGAACTCGGCGCCAACACCAACGTCACCATGCTGCCCCTGGAGAAGCTCGGCATCGTCGTCCTCACCAACGGCGCACCGGTCGGCCTGGCCGACGCCGTGGCCCTCGACTTCTTCGACTTCGCCGAGCACGGCAAGCCGACCACCGACTGGCTGGAGCTGACCGGAGCCCTCTACGCGCAGCTCGCGCAGGAGGGCCGCTCCCCCACCGACTACGCCCACCCGCCGGCCGGGGCCGCGCCCGCCGGGGACAGCGCCACCTACACCGGCACCTACGACAACCCCTACTACGGCAAGGCCACCGTGACGGCGGACGACAAGGGCGCCCTCACCCTCTCCCTCGGCCCCGAACCCCTGCGCTTCCCGCTCACCCACTACGACGGGAACACGTTCAGCTTCGAGACCAGGGGCGAGAACGCGGTGGGCCGCACCGGGGTCACCTTCGCCGACGGCACCCTCCGCGTGGAGTACCTCGACGCCGACCACCTGGGCACTTTCACCGAGCGGTGACGGCATAGCCTGTCCCCCGATGAGACGCAGAGCGCAGCCGCCCCCCTCACCCCTCCCCCAACGCGCCGGAATCGACCCGGTCCACCTGCGCCTGCCGCCCGACCCGGACGGGACGTGGCCCGACCTCGGCACCTACCTCGCCGCGCACTACGCGGGCGGCCCCGGAGCGGAGGCCGTCGCCCGCCTGCTGCGCTCCGGCCGCGTCCTGGGTCCCGGCGGCCTCGTGCTGCGCGCGCGGGACCCGTACGAGCCCGGCGCCCACCTGTGGTTCCACCGGGACCTGCCCGCCGAGGCGCCGGTGCCGTTCCCGCTCCGCGTCGTGCACCGCGACCCGCACCTCCTGGTCGTGGACAAGCCGCACTTCCTGGCGACCACCCCGCGCGGCAGCCACGTCACCCAGACCGCCCTGGCGCGGCTGCGCGAGGAGCTGGACCTGCCGGCCCTCAGCCCGGCGCACCGGCTGGACCGGCTGACGGCCGGCCTGGTCATGTTCAGCGTCCGCCCCGCCGACCGGGGCGCGTACCAGCTCCTCTTCCAGCAGCGCCGCGTGCGCAAGGAGTACGAGGCGGTCGCGGCCCACGACCCGGCGATCGACTTCCCGCGCACGGTCCGCAGCCGGATCGAGAAGACGCGGGGCGTCATCGCGGCGGTCGAGGTGCCCGGCGCCGAACCCAACGCCGAGAGCCGCGTCGAGTTCGTCGCGGCACGCGGCGGCCTGGCCCGCTACCGGCTGATCCCGCACACCGGGCGCACCCACCAGCTGCGGGTGCACATGAACTCCCTCGGGCTGCCCATCCTCGGTGACCCGGTCTATCCGCGGATCACCGATCCGGCCCCGGACGACTACCGGCGGCCGCTCCAGCTGCTGGCCCGCGTACTGGAGTTCACCGATCCCGTCACCGGCGCCGCGCACCGGTTCGAGAGCGGCCGGACCCTCGGCGCCTGGGACGACCGCGCCGCCTGGGAAGCGGGAGCGGTCCAGGACGGGCTGTAGTGCCGTGACCGGCAAGGGCCACAGCACTAGGACCTGTCTGACAATTCTTGTCGAATCAGCGAGCGCCCGTTGAGTAGGCGGTCCGGAGGCACGCCGACCAGCTCGCACCTTTTGCCGGGCAGAACCTATGGGCGGCGGGCCAGCAGGTGTGCGTCGAGAAAGCCCCGTTCGGAGGCCGGGTCGTGGAGCAGCCGAGCGAAAGGAACGAGCCCGGCATCGGTCAGCAGTTCGGCGAGGTGGTCCGCCGGCCAGCTGTAGGCAGGTGCGACCTTGTGGTCGAACTGGACCGGCTCCGGTCCGTCGGTCCCGAAGAAGGAGACCAGGAGCACGCCACCCGGCGCCAGGACGCGGACCTGCTCGGCGAGCAGCTCTGGCAGTTCGTCCGGTGGGGTGTGGATCATTGAGTAGTGGGCCAGTACGCCGCCGAGCACGCCGTCCTCGATCGGCAAGGACTCCATCCGCGCCTCCTGGAAGCGCAGCGCCGGGTTGGCCCGTCGAGCGTGGTCGACCATGCCGTGGGACAGGTCGAGTCCGAAGGCGTCCAGGCCCAATTCGTGCAGCATGGCCGTCAGATGTCCGGGCCCGCATCCAACGTCCGCTGCCCGCAGGTTGCCCGTCGCGCGCACCAGTTCGGCGAAAGTGCTGATCATGGCCCGGGCGAACGGCTGCGTCTCCAGCCGGTCTGCGAACAGCGATGCGTACAGCTCAACGACTCCGTCGTAGGCCGCCCTGGTCTCGTCCTGATGATTCGCCACAGGGAGGACCTTATAGCCGGTCCGATAATCAATCTTGTGGCAGCTCGAGGCGAGGTGACAGACGCGGCGTGGGAGCGGATAGAGCCCCTGCTGCCGCAGGCGGACGGACGTGGCCGTCCATGGCGTGATCACCGGCAGGTGGTCAATGGTGTGTTGTGGCGGCTGCGGGCTGGGGCTCCTTGGCGCGACCTGCCCCAGCGGTACGGGCCGTGGCAGACCGTTTACGAGCGGTTCGCCCGCTGGGAGGCGGACGGCACCTGGGCAAGACTGTTGGAGCACGTCCAGGTCCGCGACGACGCGATGGACCGGGTGGAATGGACAGTCGCCGTCGATTCCACGATCAACCGGGCCCATCAGCACGCCGCCGGCGCACGCAAAAGGGGGCAGCAGGCCGGGACAATCTGGAAGATCCGGGCCGCTCACAGGCACGCCAGGCCCTTGGTCGCTCCCGAGGCGGGCTGACCACCAAGGTCCACCTCGCCGTCGACGGCCGGGGCCTGCCATTGTCGATCGTGCTCACGCCCGGCAATGTCAACGACGCCACCGCGTTCACCCAGGTCCTTGACGAGATCTGCATCCCACGCATCGTCACGGGCCGCCCGCGCACGACGCCGACGCGGGTGCTGGGCGACAAGGCCTATTCCAGCCGGGCGATCCGCCACCTGCTGCGGCGTCGGGGCATCACTGCCACGATTCCCGAACGCCGCGACCAGATCGCCAACCGCCGTCGACGCGGCAACCTCGGCGGCCGCCCACCCGTCTTCGATAAAGAGGTCTACCGCGACCGCAACGTGGTCGAGCGATGCTTCTCCCGTCTCAAGCAGTTCCGTGCGACCGCCACCAGGTTCGACAAGCTCGCCACTCGCTACCGCGCCGGAGTCATCCTGGTCTCGCTGATTCTCTGGCTTCGTGAATCGACCAGGTGATCATTTGTCAGACACGCCCTAGTGCGGGGCGGCGACGCCGGCGATCCGCAGCGCCGCGTCCGCGGTGGCCTCCGCGAAAGTCTCCACCGGCCGCGCCGGGTCGGCGCGGTGGATCAGCATGACGCCCTCGATGAGCCCGAAGACCAGGTCTCCCCGCAGGGCCAAGCCGGCCTTGTCACCGGCCAGTTCGGCCCCGACATGGGTCCCGCCGAGCAACACGCGGTAGGCGTCCTTCAGTTCTTCCCGCATCCGGCGGAACGGCGCGAACCGCGAGCCGCCCACTTCGGGCAGCAGGTACAGCGCGCCCAGGTTGCACGGACCGCCGCACAGCAGCAGGACATCGGAGCGGCACAGCTCCCACAGCCGCCGCGCGGCGCACCGGTCCGTGTCGGCCAGTAGTGTGCGGGCCAGCACCAGCGAGGGTGCGACCGTGGACTCCAGCAGTTCGGCGAGCAGGTCCTCCTTGCCCGCGACATAGTGGTACATCGTGGCCTGGCGCATGCCGGCCCGTTCGGCGACCGCCCGTGTGGTGGTCGCCGCGTATCCCCGGACGGTGAACAGCTCGGCCGCCGCGGCGAGGAGCTCCTCGCGCGGCGGCCGACCGCTGTCCGGTCTCAGCCGGTCGGCACGCGGCCGACCGACGCGTCTCGGTCCTTCGTCTGCTCCCCCGCTCATGGGCCGATCGTCGCACACGGCACGCCGATTCGATCATGGCAAGAGATCAGATCGGGCCGCCCTCCCGTTCAGAGGAAGCCCCAAATCCGCCTAGCCGACGGAACTGTAGGCGACTACGCCCCGGAGGAGCGCGTCGACCGCCTTGCGGGCGTTCCGCGCGACCGTGCTGCCGCTGTCCCCGCCGGCCGAGGGAGCCGCCGCCGCGACCTGCCCCAGCACGTCGATGACCTGCTTGCACCAGCGCACGAAGTCCCCGGCCGGCATCTCGGCCTCGCGCAGCACCTCGTCGAGGCTCTTGTCAGAGGCCCATTGGTACGCCGCCCACGCGAAGCCGAGGTCCGGCTCGCGCTGACCCACGCCCTCGGCCTGGTTGATGCGGTGCTCCTCCTCCAGAGCGTCGAGCCGGCCCCAGATCCGGACCATCTCGCCGAGTGCCGCCTTCGCCGCCCCGCCCGGGACCTTCGGCGCGACCGCGTCGTCGGACTGCCGCGCCTCGAACACCAGCGCCGAGACACAGGCGGCGAGTTCGGCGGGGCTCAAGCCCTCCCAGACACCGGCCCGCAGGCACTCCGACGCCAGCAGGTCGAGCTCCCCGTACAGCCGGGCGAGCCGCTTGCCGTGCACGGTGACCTCGTCCTCGCGCAAGTAGTCCAGCTCGGTGAGGAGCGCGTGGATCCGGTCGAAGGTGCGGGCGATGGTGTTCGTCCGGCCCTCGATCCGCCGCTCCAGCTGCTGGGTGTCCCGCTTGAGCCGGTGGTAGCGCTCCGCCCACCGGGCGTGGTCCTCGCGCTCGTCGCAGCCGTGGCACGGGTGCGCCCGCAGCTCGGCGCGCAGACGGGCGATCTCGCGGTCGTCGGCGGCCGCGGCCCGGCCGCGCCCGCGCTTGTCGACCGTGAGGTGCCCGGCCTTGGTCCGCAGCTGCGAGGCCAGGTCCCTGCGGGACTGCGGCGAACGCGCGTTGAAGGTCTTCGGGATCCGCATCCGGTCGAGCGCCTCGACCGGCACCGGGAAGTCGATCGCGGCGAGCCGCTTGACCTGCCGCTCGGCGGTGAGCACCAGCGGGCGCGGGCCCTCGGCGTACTCGTACCCCCGGTGCCCGTTGACCCGCCCGGCCGGTACGCCCGGGTCCAGGACGAGCGCGAGCCCGGCGAACTTGCCCGTCGGTACGTGGATGATGTCGCCCGGCTTGAGCTTCTCCAGCGAGGCGGCCGCCTGGACCCGCCGCTGGGCTGCGCCCTGCTTGGCCAGGTCCGTCTCGCGGTCCTTGAGGTCGCGGCGCAGCTGCGCGTACTCCTCGAAGTTCCCCAGGTGGCAGGTCATGCCCTCCTGGTAGCCCTCCAGGCCCTCCTCGTTGCGCTGCACCTGCCGGGAGATCCCCACGACCGAGCGGTCGGCCTGGAACTGCGCGAAGGAGGTCTCCAGCAGCTCGCGCGAGCGGTGCCGGCCGAACTGGCTGACCAGGTTCACGGCCATGTTGTAGGAGGGCTTGAAGCTGGAGCGCAGCGGATAGGTGCGGGTGCCCGCGAGCCCCGCCAGGGACACCGGGTCCATGCCCCGCTGCCACAGCACCACCGCGTGGCCCTCGACATCGATGCCGCGCCGCCCGGCCCGGCCGGTGAGCTGTGTGTACTCACCGGGGGTGATGTCGGCGTGCTGTTCGCCGTTCCACTTGACCAGCTTCTCCAGGATCACCGTGCGCGCCGGCATGTTGATGCCCAGCGCCAGGGTCTCGGTGGCGAAGACGGCCTTGACCAGGCCCCGTACGAAGAGCTCCTCCACGACCTCCTTGAAGGTGGGCAGCATGCCCGCGTGGTGCGCGGCGATGCCCCGTTCCAGGCCTTCGAGCCACTCGTAGTACCCCAGGACGTGCAGGTCCTCGGCGGGGATCGAGGAGGTGCGCGCCTCGACGATCTCGCGGACCGTCACCCGCGCGGCCTCGTCGTTGAGCCGCAGGCCGGCGAACAGGCACTGCTGGACGGCTGCCTCGCAACCGGCCCGGCTGAAGATGAAGTTGATGGCGGGCAGCAGCCCGTCGTTGTCGAGGCGGGCGATGACCTCGGGGCGGCTCGGGGTCCAGATCCGGCCCCGGGAGCGGCGCTCGCGCTCGCGGTCGGCCTCGCGGACCATCTTGCCGCGCCGCCGGTCCTTGGGACTGTAGCTTCGGCTGTTCTCCTCGCGCGCCATGCGCAGCAGGTCCGGGTTGACCTCCCGGCGGGCGGAGCCGCGGCCCCCGTGGTCGGACTCCTCCTCGAAGAGGTCGTAGATCCGGCGGCCGGCCATGACGTGCTGCCACAGCGGTACGGGCCGCTCCTCGGAGACGATCACCTCGGTGTCGCCGCGCACGGTGTCCAGCCAGTCGCCGAACTCCTCGGCGTTGGACACGGTGGCCGACAGCGACACCAGGGTCACCGACGCGGGGAGGTGGATGATCACTTCCTCCCAGACGGCGCCGCGGAACCGGTCGGAGAGGTAGTGCACCTCGTCCATCACGACGTGTCCGAGGCCGATCAGCGACTGGGAACCCGCGTACAGCATGTTGCGGAGCACCTCGGTGGTCATCACGACCACCGGAGCGTCGGAGTTGACGCTGTTGTCACCGGTCAGCAGGCCCACCTTGTCGGCCCCGTAGCGCTTGACGAGGTCGGCGTACTTCTGGTTCGACAGGGCCTTGATCGGCGTCGTGTAGAAGCACTTGCGGCCCTGCTGGAGGGCCAGGTGCACGGCGAACTCGCCGACGATGGTCTTGCCCGAGCCGGTCGGGGCGGCCACCAGCACGCCCTTGCCCGCCTCCAGCGCCCTGCAGGCCTCGATCTGGTACGGATCCAGCTCGAAGTCGTACATCTCGCGGAAGGGGTGCAGCGCGGCGGCCTCTTCGGCGGCGCGGATCCGGGCGGCGGCGTAGCGCTCGGCGGGGGAGAGTTCTTCGGTCATCTTGGGATCGAGCCTACCCGCCCCCTCCGACAACAGTCGCGATCATTTAATGGGAGCGGGCGGGGCCTGTCCCGGAGCCCGCCGGCGGGCCCGCACGCCTCAGGTCGCGTCGTCGTAGCCGTTGATCCGCCGGCGTGCGCCGTCGGCCTGACCGGGCAGCGCCGGGGCCGCGGCGACCGGCTCCATCGCGCCGATGGGCGCCGGGGTGAGGTCCAGGTCGGAGGCCTCGTCCTCGTCCAGGCCCGCGTCCGGGTCGTTGCGCCTGCGCCTGCGGTCGTTGAGCATGCAGATGCCGAGGGCGACGAAGTAGAGGGTCACGATCGGGCCCGCGAGCGCCAGCATCGTCAGCGGGTCACCGGTGGGCGTCGCGAACGCGGCGAAGACCGTGATGCCGAGGATCATGGCGCGCCACCAGCCCGCCAGCCGCTTAGCGGTCAGCACCCCGGTGAAGTTCAGCAGGATCAGCAACAGCGGCAGCTCGAAGGCCAGGCCGAAGACGATCACCATGCGGCTGACCAGGTCGAGGTAGTCGTCGACCGGCAGCAGGTTGCGCGCGTGGTCGGGCGTGAACTCCAGCAGGATCATCGCGGTCTGCGGAAGGATCTTGTACGCGAGCACGGCGCCGGCCGCGAACAGCGGAGCGCCCACCGCCACGAAGCTCCGCGCGTACCTCTTCTCGTGGTGGTGCAGTCCGGGCGCGGCGAACGCCCACAGTTGGTACAGCCACACCGGCGCGGACAGCACCACGCCGGCCATCAGCGAGACCTTCAAGGCGATCGAGAACGCCGAGATGAGACCGTTCACGGTCATGTCGGCGCACGGGCGGCCGTTGCGCTGGGTCACCACACCGTTGGTGCAGCCGACGGAGTCGAGCATCGGCTTCAACAGGAAGTTGATGATGTCGCGGTAGAAGAAGGCGGCCACCACGGTGATCACCAGGATCGCCAGGACCGACCTCAGCAGGCGGTTTCTCAGCTCACGCAGGTGCTCGACAAGAGGCATCCGCCCTTCGGCGTCCTTGTCCGCTTTCCCCTGCTTGCGGGCAGACTTGAACAACCCACGTCCCTTGTCTCGTTGCAGATGACTGGCGCGTACGGCGGGTGTCAGCCCTGAGCGGTGCGGTTCGGCTCGCTCACGGGCCGGGAGCTGGTGACGTCACCGGGCGCGGCCTTGATGGTGCGCGGGGCGACGGGCTGCACCGGGTCGGCGACCGTCGCCGCCGCAGCGGCGGCCGCGGCGTCCTCGGACTCCCCGTCCTTCTTCATCGCCTTCGCCTCGCTCTTGAGGATACGGGCCGACTTGCCGAGGGAGCGGGCCATCTCCGGGAGCTTCTTGGCGCCGAACAGCAGCACGATGACAGCGATGATCAGAAGGATCTCAAGGGGCTTCAGATTGCCGATCATGTGTGTCTTCCTTCTCACCGAAACGGCTGGTTGTGGTGGCTTCCGGCGGACCGGACGGAATCCGGTGACCGCTCAGGCAAGGATCGTAACCCCCTGGGGTTAACGCCCGGCAATCCCCCGGCGTCTCCCCGCTTGCGCGGGACGGGGTGCTTGACGCCCCGTTCACACGGGTTCATCCGGATTTCCGGAGCGCGTGACCTACGGGCGCACGGTCCGGCCCGCCCGGGCCAGGTCCGCGGCCGCCCGCTCCAGGTCCGCCGAGGCGTCGGAGATCCGGCGGCTCGCCCGCGCGACCTGGCCGGAGAGTCTGCGCACTTCCACGTAGACCCGCAGGGCCAGGACGCCGAGGACGGCGACCCCCAGGAAACCCAGGGCGATTGCGATCATGGGCCACAGCATGGGACGAGCCTAGGCCACCGGCCGGGTCAGACGCTGCGCAGGGTGCGCACGCCGCCCCCGGTCAGCAGTTCCACGATCCGCTCACCGGCCGGTTTACGGACGGCCGTGCCGCACTCCGGACAGGTGAAGGAGTAGAAGGTGGTCCGCCGGCTGCCGCCGATGGCCAGGCGCAGGGCGCCCGCCTCCAGCTCGAAACGGGCCCGGCAGTCGGGACAGGCCGCCTTGAACGCGACGGACCCGGACGTAGGCGACATCGACCGACGCTCCCCTCAGACCTGTTCCCCGTACCCCGCCAATGCTTCCCGCGCGGCGCTGCGCGCACTCTCCGCGAGCCCGGCCGGAGCGACGATCCGCCCCTCCCGGCCCAGCCGCAGCGCCAGCCGGCGCAGGGACGCCGGATCGGGGCTGCGCAGGGTGATCCGCAGTCCGCCGCCGGGCAGCTCCTCGGCACTGTCGTGCGGGTAGTACTCGGCGACCCAGCGCCCGCCCGGCCCCACCTCGACCACCACCTCCGGGTCCTCGGCGGCCGGCTGCACCAGGCCCTCGGACAGGTCGCGCGGCTCGATGGCCGGCGGCTCCGCCCGCTCGTCCAGCAGTCGGATCTCGGCCACCCGGTCGAGGCGGAAGGTGCGCCGCGCCTCCGAGAGGTGGCACCACCCCTCCATGTACGTGTGCCCCACCGCGAACAGCCGGATCGGGTCCACCGTGCGCTCGGTGAGCTCGTCGCGCGCGGGCGAGTAGTAGCGCAGCCACAGCCGCCGGCGCTCCGCGATGGCCCGGTCGACGTCCGCGAAGACCCCGCCCTCGGACTCGAAGGTCACCGACAGCCGGGAGCTGGCCCCCGCGGCCTCCCCGGCGGCCGCCTCCAGCTTGGCGGTGGCCCGCAGCAGCGCGTCCCGGTCGCTCTCGCGCAGGCCGGGCAGCGTCGCCACCGCGCGGGCGGCGACCAGCAGCGCGGTCGCCTCGTCGGCGGCCAGCCGCAGCGGCTCGGCGGTCGACTCCCCCGAGGCGTCGGGATTGCGCCACCAGATGCGCTCCCCGTCGGTGTCGATGTCGAGCAGGTCCCCGCCCCGGAAGCTCGTCCCGCACATGGGCAGCACGTCGAGGTCCGAGATCAGCTCGTCCTCGGTGATCCCGAAGGCGCGCGCGACGTCCGCGACGTGCGCCCCGGGGCGCTCGCGCAGGTAGGTCACCAGGGACAGCATCCGGCGGGTCTGGTCGATGGCGTTGGCAGCCATGCTGGTACGTCTCCCCCTCAGGGCGTGCTTTGCGAAATGGTGCGGCGGACATGTACGGCGGGGGCTCCCCGCCGCGGGGCGCGGCGCCCGCCGGCCGCTCGGACCGGACCGCCCTGCCGTCCGGCCGCCCCGCCGACCGGCGATGCCCCCTGTTCGGGTCCGGGCGGACCCCGATCGGGCCCCGCTCAGGCCCCGGCCACGGCGCGCAGCCGGTCCAGTACGTCCGCCCGCAGGTCGGCGGGACCCAGGACCACCACGTCGGGCCCGAACTCCACCAGCCAGGCGTCCAGCCCGTGCCCGTACGGGATCTCCAGCTCGTCCCAGCCGTCCGCGCCCTCCCGCACGGCCGTCGCCTTCGCCCGCAGCGGGTAGCCCGCCCCGGGGCGCAGCCGGATCTGCGCGGAGCGGTCCGCGCTCTCCCCGGCCCAGCTCGCCACCGTCTCCCGGACGGTCACCACGTCGGGCACCTCCGCGGTGTACTCGGCCGCCCGCGAGCGGACCTTGCCGGTGATCCGGGACAACCGGAACACCCGCTCCGCCCTCCGGTCGCGGTCGAAGCCGGCCAGGTACCAGTGGCCGCGCCAGCACTCCAGCGCCCAGGGCTCCACCTGGCGGGTCTCGGGCCGGGCCGCGGTGGACTTGCGGTAGTCGAAGACCACCGGCCGGCGGTCCCGGCAGGCCAGCATCAGCGGCTCGAAGGCCGCCTCGTGGACCGGGATGCGCGGCTCGATGGCGCTGTGCTGGCCCTCGTACGGATCACCGGCCTCCGGCATCCCGCCCGCGCGCAGCTTCTGCAGCGCGCCGTTGGCCGCGCCCGCCAGGCGGGCCTGCTGCCACACCTTGGCCGCGAGTCCCAGCGCTGCGGCCTCCTCGGCGTCCAGCGAGACGGGCGGCAGCCGGTTGCTGTCCCGGCGGGCCAGGTAACCGATCTCGCCCTCCAGGTTCTCCACCGTCTCGATGACCAGGCCCAGTTCGCGCAGATCGTCCTTGTCGCGCTCGAACATGCGGTTGAAGGACTCGTCGTTGCCGGCTTCCAGGTACGCCTCGATCGAACCGCGCAACTCCCGCTTGCTGAGCGGCCGGCGGGTCCCCAGCAGACACAGCGCCAGATTCATCAGCCGCTCGGCCTTGGCAATCGCCATCGACGCCCTTCCGCCCTTCTCCGCGTACACGTCCCGTGACCGATGACCGTACCGCCCCGGCGCGCCCGGGCAAAAGCGAGGGGCCCCCGCCGGACGGCGGGGGCCCCTGCACCGATCACGGAAGCCCGGATCAGCCGACCTTCACCAGGTCGCAGACGAAGATCAGCGTCTCGCCCGGCGCGATCGCAGCGCCCGCGCCGCGTTCGCCGTAGGCGAGGTCCGCGGGGATCACGAGCTTGCGGCGACCGCCGACCTTCATGCCCTGGACACCCTGGTCCCATCCGGCGATGACCTGGCCGACACCGAGCTGGAACTGGAGCGCGGAGCCGCGGTTCCAGGAAGCGTCGAACTCCTCACCGGTGGAGAAGGCCACGCCCACGTAGTGGACGGAGACGCGGTCGCCGGCCTTCGCCTCGGCGCCGTCGCCCAGCCAGATGTCCTCCTTGACGAGCTCCTTGGGGGCCTCGCCCCCGGGGAAGTCGATCTCGGGCTTCTCGAGCTTGTCGCTCACGGAACTGCTCCTCATACGTACGAACCGGTCAACCGGAACAGTCTTACATCACCGCGAGGATGTCGAGGCTGAAGACCAGCGTCGACTTGGCCGGGATGGTGCCCTGCTCCTTGTCGCCGAAAGCCATGTCCGGCGGGATGACCAGCAGGATGCGGCTGCCGACCTTCTTGCCGACCAGGCCTTCCTTGAGACCCTTCACCGAGAGCTGCTCCATCGGCCACGTCACGGTCTGGTCCGTGGCGTACGTGCTCTCGAAGGTCTTGTCGTCCTTCCACGTCTTGCCGTTGAACTTCACGACGACGTTGCCGGTGTCCTTCACGACCGCGCCGTCACCCTCCAGGACGTAGCTCGACACCAGCTTGGCCGGCTCGGCGGTGTCCTTCGGCACGGTCACGGACACTTCCTTGCCGTCCGTGTTCGTACCGACCTTGGGCAGGTCCTTGTTGTCCTGGGCGACTTCCTTGCCCGTGGCCGAGGCCGGGACGGTGGCACCCTTGACGATGTCGACGACGAAGACCAGCGTGGCGTTCGGCTTGATCTTCTCGCCCGAGCCCTGCGCCCCGTAGCCGAGCTCCGGCGGAATCACCAGCTCGACGCGGCTGCCGACCTTCTGGCCCTCCAGGCCCTGGTCCCAGCCCTTGATGACGGCGCCCGCACCGATGGTCACGTCGAACGGCGTGCCCTTGCCGAAGCTCGCGTCGAACGGCTCCTTGCCGTCCCACACCTGGCCGAGGTAGTTGACCTGGGCGATGTCGCCCTTCTTCAACGCCTGGCCGGTGCCCTCGCTGATCTTCACCACCTTCAGCTCCTTGGGCGGTGCGCCCTTCCCCTGCGCGAGGGTGGGCGTCTCCCCGAACTTGGCGCCCTTGGTGATCGCGGGGGCCCCGTTCTTCAGCTGGGCGGAGTCGGAGCCGCTGTCGTCGCCACAGGCCGCTGTCGACAGCAGCAGAAGGGGTACGACAAGCAGGCCGGCAAGTCGGCGCACGTGTTCCTCAGATCTCAGACGGCATGGTCGGTCGCCGCCACTCTAAGCCGTGGACAGGGCCCCGTACGAGAGACGTACGGGGCCCCGGCGCACACCGAGCGGATTCGGTGAGATCCCTCACGGCCGCCCTACATCCCGGCGATCAGCTTCTCCACCCGGTCGTCCACCGACCGGAACGGGTCCTTGCACAGCACGGTCCGCTGCGCCTGGTCGTTCAGCTTCAGGTGCACCCAGTCGACGGTGAAGTCCCGCCGCTGCTCCTGCGCCCGGCGGATGAAATCGCCGCGCAGCCGCGCCCGCGTGGTCTGCGGGGGCACCGACTTGCCCTCGAAGATCTTGAGGTCGTTGCAGATCCGCGCCGCCTGCCCCTTGCGCTCCAGCAGGTAGTACAGCCCGCGCCGGCGGTGGATGTCGTGGTAGGCGAGGTCTATCTGCGCCACGCGCGGATTCGACATCGTCATGTTGTGCTTGGCCCGGTACCGCTCGATCAGCTGGTACTTCATGACCCAGTCGATCTCGGTCCCGATCCGGTCCAGGTCCTCCGCCTCGATCGCGTCGAGGGTGCGGCCCCACAGCTCCAGCACCTGGTCCACCACACCGGTGCGGATGCCCCGGCGCTCGGCGAAGTCCACGGCCTTGTCGTAGTACTCGCGCTGGATCTCCAGCGCCGAGGCTTCCCGGCCGCTCGCCAGGCGCACCTTGCGCTGCCCGGTGATGTCGTGGCTGACCTCCCGGATGGCCCGGATAGGGTTCTCCAGGGTCAGGTCCCGCATCACCGTGCCCGCCTCGATCATGCGCAGCACCAGGTCGGTGGCCCCGACCTTGAGCAGCATGGTCGTCTCGGACATGTTCGAGTCGCCCACGATGACGTGCAGCCTGCGGTAGCGCTCCGCGTCCGCGTGCGGCTCGTCCCTGGTGTTGATGATCGGCCGGGAACGGGTCGTCGCGGAGCTGACGCCCTCCCAGATGTGCTCGGCCCGCTGACTCACGCAGTAGACGGCGCCCCGCGGGGTCTGCAGCACCTTGCCGGCGCCGCAGATCAGCTGCCGCGTGACGAGGAACGGGATGAGGATGTCCGCCAGGCGGGAGAATTCCCCGTGCCGGGCCACCAGATAGTTCTCGTGGCAGCCGTACGAGTTGCCCGCCGAGTCGGTGTTGTTCTTGAAGAGATAGACGTCGCCCGCGATTCCCTCCTCGTGCAGGCGGCGTTCTGCGTCGACGAGCAGTCCTTCGAGAATGCGCTCGCCCGCTTTGTCGTGGGTGACCAGTTCGGTCAGGTTGTCGCACTCGGGAGTTGCATATTCCGGATGCGAACCCACATCGAGGTACAGGCGGGCGCCGTTCCGCAGGAAGACATTGCTGCTGCGGCCCCATGACACAACACGGCGGAAGAGGTAGCGCGCCACTTCGTCAGGAGACAGTCGGCGCTGTCCCCTGAACGTGCACGTGACGCCGTACTCGTTCTCCAGCCCGAAAATGCGGCGGTCCATGACTGAACATTACGCCTCCCGCCCTCTTCTGAAACCGGGTTGGCGGGCGCCGTTCCGATCAGTTCTTCACCAAGGGGTCCGGCGAGAGCTCCTCGGCCCCCGCCTGCGCACGGTCGCGGCCCGCGGCCGCGAGCACCCGCTGAGTACCCATCAGGACCAGCAGGGCCGCGACCCCGGCGACACACGCCACGCCGAAGCCCGCGACCGCCCCGCCCCGTTCCACCGCCGGTCCGGCGGCCCCCGTACCCATCGCCGCGCCCACCCCGAAGAAGGTCACCAGCCAGGAGAACGCCTCCGTCACCGTGCCCGCCGGAGCGTGCCGGTCCACCACGATGAACGCGCAGGCCATCGCCGGAGCCAGGAACACCCCGGCCAGCGCCGCCAGCGCCGTCATCGCGGGCGGGCCCGGGACCAGCAGCAGCGGGAGGTAGCAGACGGCCAGTAGCGCCACCAGCAGCCGCAGCCGCCGCTCGGGCGCCCCCGGCCACGGCCGGGACCCGTAGAACACCCCGCCGATCAGTGCGCCCAGACCGAGCGCCGCCATCAGCCAGCCGTAGACCGCCTGGCCGCCGTGGTCGTCGGCGTAGGACAGGCCCGCCACCGTGATGGACCCCAGCGCCGTTCCCACGAAGAAGAAGGCGCCCAGCAGCGCCAGCAGGCCCCGCGAACGCAGGGCGCCCAGCCAATGGGCCTCCCGCGGCTCCGAGCGCCACGTCCGCGAGGGCTCGCTGACCACGACGGAGAGGGCGCCCAGCACGCCGATGGCATTGATCACCACCAGCGCGGCCGCCGGGTCCCACAGCGCCACGAACAGCGTGACGAGCAGCGGCCCGACCGTGAACATGACCTCCTGCGCCACCGCGTCCATCGCGTACGCGGCGTGCACCCGCTCCTCGCGGCCGCCCAGCACGCTCGGCCACAGGGCCCGCAGCCCGCCCTCCAGCGGCGGCGTGAAGAGCCCGGCCACCACCACCGCCGCGTACGCCGCCACCGCCGATCCGGTACCCGCCAGCGCCAGCCACACCATGCCCAGTGCCGAGACCAGGGCGGCCGGCAGCTGCACCCGCGGCTGCCCGTACAGGTCCACGGCCCGGCCCAGCAGGGGCTGGCCCACGGCGTTGGCCACGCCGTAGGCGGCCGCCAGCGCTCCCGCGAGGCTGTAGCTGCCCCCTTCGGCGCGCGTGAAGAGCACGATCGCGATCGACGCGGTGGCGTTGGGCAGCCGCCCCGTCAGCGTGCCCACCAGCAGCCTCGCGGCGTGCCGGGTCCTGAGCAGCTCCGCATATCCCGCGGCCATGTCCGCCCCCTTCCGCCCGGATCCAGGCCGGGGTAATACGTATAACGTGTCGCGTCATACGTACCATGGCAGCACTCGGCCAGTCCAGGAGAGAACACCCCCGCCCACCACCGCACACCCGGTGACCACGCACGTCAGGAGCCACCTGTGACGAGACCCACCAGCCGGGACGTGGCCGGCGCCGCCGGGGTCTCCCAGGCCACCGTCTCCCTCGTCCTCGGCGACAAATGGCGCGGCCGCGTCTCCGAACGCACCGCCGGCCTCGTCCGCGAAGCCGCCGCGCAACTCGGCTACCGCCCCAACCTCGCCGCCCGCAACCTCCGCCTCGGCTCCACCCGCACCGCACTCCTCGTCGTCCCCGCCCTGACCAACGAGTTCTTCGCCCGCGTCTACACCGGCGCCGCCCGCGTCGCCGCCGAACACGGCTTCGGCGTCGTCCTGTACCCCTCCCCCGACGGCACCGGCCCCGCCCGCAACCCCTTCGCCTCCGCCCGCGCCGCCCTCGACGGAGTCATCGCCTCCTCCATGGCCGCCGACGCCCTCGACGCCCTCGGCCGCGACGGACTCCCCCTCGTCATGCTCGACAGCGAGCCCACCGCCGGCGCCGCCGCACACGTCAACCTCGCCATGGCCGACGGCATGCGCCAGGTCTCCGAACACCTCCTCGGCCTCGGCCACCGCCGCTTCCTCCACCTCGCCTCCGCCGTCGACTCCTGGACCTTCGACATCCGCGCGAAGGCCCTCAACGCCCTCCTGACGCCCCGCGCCACCCTGCGCACCGTCCGGTCCCCCCTCACCGCCGACGGTGCGCGTACGGCCGCCCTGGCCGCCCTGACCGCCGCCCACGACCGGCCCACCGCCCTCGTCTGCGACGACGACATCCTCGCCGCCGGCGCCTGCAAGGCCGCCCGCCGCCTGGGCCTGCGCGTCCCCGAGGACCTCTCCGTCACCGGCGTCGACGACCTCGCCCTCGCCACCGCCGTCGACCCCGAGCTGACGACCGTACGACTGCCCGCGGAACAAGTCGGCGAACAGGGCATGACCGCCCTCCTCACCGTCCTCGACGGCGGCACGTGGACCGCCCCCGACATCCCCGTCCGGCTCGTCGTCCGCGACTCCACCGGCCCCGCCCCGGCCCCCTGAGCACACCCGCGCACGACGGAGCCCCGGCCCGCCCTCCAGGGCGCGACCGGGGCTCCGCAGCGCGAGCGCCGCTACTCCGCGTCGTCCTCCGGAGCCTCGTCGTTCGACACGGCGTCCGCCTGCACGGCAGCCGTCACCTCCGCCTCCAGCAGCCGCGCCAGCTGCCGGCCGCGGATCCGCTTGAACTTCCGCTGCTGGGACCGCGTACGGTCCAGCACCGCCACCTCCAGCCGCTCCACCGGGATGGCCTTGTCCGCGCCGTTCGCCTGACTGGACAGCGCCTGCACCGCCAGCTTCAACGCCTCGGACAGGTTCATCCCGTCCCGGTGGCGCTGATCGAGGAAGGTAGAAATCTGCTCGGCATTGCCGCCGACCGCGACCGAGCCGTGCTCGTCCACGATCGAACCGTCGTGCGGCAGCCGGTAGATCTGATCACCCGCCGCGGTCGGCCCGACCTCGGCCACCACCAGCTCCACCTCGTACGGCTTCTCACCGGCCGAGGAGAAGATGGTGCCCAGCGTCTGCGCGTACACGTTGGCCAGCCCGCGGGCCGTCACGTCGTCGCGGTCGTAGGTGTACCCGCGCAGATCCGCGTAGCGCACCCCGCCGATCCGCAGGTTCTCGTACTCGTTGTACTTGCCGGCGGCCGCGAAGCCGATCCGGTCGTAGATCTCGCTGAACTTGTGCAGCGCGCGGGACGGGTTCTCACCGACGAACACGATGCCGTCGGCGTACTGCAGCACGACCAGGCTGCGACCGCGGGCGATGCCCTTGCGGGCGTATTCCGCCCGGTCGGCCATGGCCTGCTGGGGTGACACATAGAACGGAGTCGACACCGGCTGTCCGTCCCTTTCTTCTGGGCTCCTACGGGGCGACGGATGGTCAGAGCAGGGCGGCGCGCGGGCCGTCGGGCTGCTCGAGACGACGGTTGGTGACCCTACGGGCGAGCTCCTGCGACTCGTCGTCGGTCAGCCTGCGGAAGCCCTCGTCGGTGATGACGGTGACGATCGGGTAGATGTGGCGGTAGAGGTCCGGACCACCGGTCGCCGAGTCGTCGTCGGCCGCGTCGTACAGCGCCTGGACGACCAGGGTGGTGGCCTGCTCCTCCGTCAGATCGGGGCGGAAGAGCTTCTTCATGGAGCCCCGCGCGAAGATCGAACCGGAACCGGTGGCGGCGTAGCCGTGCTCCTCCGAGCGGCCGCCGGTCACGTCGTAGGAGAAGATCCGGCCCTTCTCCTTGGCCTCGTCGTACCCCGCGAAGAGCGGGACGACGGCCAGCCCCTGCATCGCCATGCCCAGATTGCTCCGGATCATGGTCGACAGGCGGTTGGCCTTGCCCTCCAGCGAGAGGGTCGCGCCCTCCACCTTCTCGAAGTGCTCCAGCTCCAGCTGGAACAGCTTGACCATCTCCACGGCCAGGCCGGCCGTACCGGCGATGCCCACCGCGGAGTACTCGTCGGCCGGGAACACCTTCTCGATGTCCCGCTGCGCGATCATGTTCCCCATGGTCGCGCGCCGGTCACCGGCGAGCACGACCCCGCCGGGGAAGGTGGCTGCGACGATGGTGGTCCCGTGCGGCGCCTCGACGACGCCCTCCGGCAGCCTGCGGTTGCCGGGCAGCATCTCGGGCGAGTGCGCGCCCAGGAAGTCCATGAAGGACGACGACCCCGGCGTCAGGAAGGCTGCCGGTAGACGCCCTGTGCCACGATTGTTGGCTTCCACGCGTGTCCCTCCAGGTATGAGATGGCCCGACGCAGAGTGTCGGGATCGTCTCCCAACTTGCCGATGGCCGAATTGCAGTTGAAGCACGGTACGCCTCGGACCCTACCCGTCGCGTGGCAGTGATCCACATGCACGGCCGGGGCCTTTGGACGGATACGGCAAGGCCCGCCTTGAGCCGCGATCATTTCGTCACGTCGAGCCTCAGTGATGTCGTACGAATGCCGGAGGTGGCCGGCTCTGCCCTCGGCTGCCCGACACACCTCGCAGCGCGTCGACAAACCGTCCGAGGCAGTCGCATTCCGACGCCACTCCGCATGGGGTCGCTCCCCGCGGCACTCACGCCGAAGGCCGTCCAGGTTCGAGCGCTTGATGGGGAAGGCTGCGCGCGGCCGCTCCTCGCCGCACCGCGCACACCGCTCCGGATCCGGCCTTCCCAGCACCGATCTCGCCCTTCACCTTCGATTCGAAGGCTACTGGCCGCCCTTCTGAACGAAGCTTCGAACGAAATCCTCGGCATTCTCTTCGAGTACATCGTCAATCTCGTCAAGCACGGAGTCGACGTCGTCGGAGAGCTTCTCCTGGCGCTCCTTGAGGTCGGTCGATTCCTCGACCGCCGCCTCCTCGACCTCCTCGGTCGAGCGCGTCGCCTTCTGCTGTCCGCCGCCGGTGTCCTTGGTCGCCATGACTACCTCACCCCGCTCGGTTCGCACGCTCACGTCGAGGGATCCCGGACCGGGATCCCTCAAGATCAGACCCTACGCCGGACCCTACAAGGAGGTCCGGCATTCGTCCCCGCAGTTGTCCAAAAGGCCCGGCACCACGTCCGGCTTCCTGCATGATTCCCGGACCGGAAGGCTTTCAGCCCCGTTCAGCGCCCCGAAAGCACCCGCACCAGATCCTGTGCCGTGCGACAGCGGTCCAGCAGCTCCTTCACGTGCGCACGCGTGCCCCGCAGGGGTTCCAGCGTGGGCACCCGCTGGAGCGAGTCGTGGCCCGGGAGGTCGAAGATCACCGAGTCCCAGGAGGCCGCGGCGACGTCGTCCGCGTACTGCTCCAGGCACCGGCCCCGGAAGTAGGCCCGGGTGTCCTCCGGGGGCTTGCTCTGGGCCCGCTCGACGGCGGGCTCCTCCACCAGGCGCTGCATCTTGCCGCGGGCCACCAGGCGGTTGTACAGGCCCTTCTCCGGCCGTACGTCCGCGTACTGGAGGTCCACCAGGTGCAGCCGCGCCGCGTCCCAGCCCAGCCCGTCCCGGCGCCGGTAGCCCTCCAGGATCTCCCGCTTGGCGATCCAGTCCAGCTCTCCCGACAGGCCCATCGGATCGGTCTCCAGCCGGCCCAGTACGTCCTCCCAGCGGGCCAGCACGTCCTTGGTCTGCTCGTCAGCGTCGGAACCGAAACGCTCCTCCACGTACTTCCTGGCCAGCTCGAAGTACTCCATCTGGAGCTGCACGGCGGTGAGTGTCCGCCCGCTGCGGAGCGTGATCAGGTACTGCAGGTCGGGGTCGTGGGAGACGTGGTGCAGGGTGCGCACCGGTTGGTCCACGGCGAGGTCGACGTTGATGAATCCGTCCTCGATCATGGACAGGACCAGCGCCGTCGTGCCGAGCTTGAGGTACGTGGAGATCTCCGAAAGGTTCGCGTCGCCGATGATCACATGCAGCCGGCGGTACTTCTCGGCGTCCGAGTGCGGCTCGTCGCGGGTGTTGATGATGGGCCGCTTGAGTGTGGTCTCCAGCCCCACCTCGACCTCGAAGTAGTCCGCGCGCTGGCTGATCTGGAAGCCGTGCTCGCGGCCGTCCTGGCCGATGCCCACGCGGCCGGCGCCGGTGACGACCTGCCGCGAGACGAAGAAGGGCGTCAGGTGGCGCACGATGTCCGAGAAGGGGGTCTCCCGCTTCATCAGGTAGTTCTCGTGCGTGCCGTAGGAGGCGCCCTTGTTGTCGGTGTTGTTCTTGTAGAGGTGGATCGGCTGGGCGCCGGGCAGCTGGGCCGCCCGGACCGCCGCCTCGGCCATGATCCGTTCGCCGGCCTTGTCCCAGAGCACCGCGTCCAGCGGGTTGGTGATCTCCGGCGAGCTGTATTCGGGGTGGGCGTGGTCGACGTAGAGCCGCGCGCCGTTGGTGAGGATGACGTTGGCGAGGCCGATGTCCTCGTCGGTCAGCTGGCTGGTGTCGGCGGCCTCGCGGGCGAGGTCGAAGCCGCGGGCGTCCCGCAGCGGGTTCTCCTCCTCGAAGTCCCAGCGGGCGCGTCGCGCCCGGTGCATCGCCGCCGCGTAGGCGTTGACGATCTGGGACGAGGTGAGCATGGCATTGGCGTTCGGGTGCCCCGGAACGGAGATCCCGTACTCCGTCTCGATCCCCATTACTCGCCGTACGGTCATGCGGCCCTCCTTGCCCGGCGGCGCTCCCCTTCGGGAGCGGCGCTCAAGTACCGCTGGTGCTCCGGTGCGTGTGACTGTGCGGTGCCCGTCCCCGCACTGCGCGTCCGGCGGTAAGGAAGAGCCTAGAACCACTCCGCGCTCGTGGGGAGATCATTTCAGTCATTGACTTTGCCCTGTCACCGGCTGGAAAAGGCAGTCGGTAAAGCAGTCGGCTGCGGGTGCCCGGTGGAGGGCATCCGCAGCCGCTCCGCTTCGTCAGAGGTACTGACCGGTGTTTGCCACCGTATCGATGGAGCGTCCGGTGTCCGCGCCCTGCTTTCCGGTGACGAGAGTGCGGATGAATACGATCCGCTCGCCCTTCTTTCCGGAGATCCGGGCCCAGTCGTCGGGGTTGGTGGTGTTGGGCAGGTCCTCGTTCTCCTTGAACTCGTCCACGCATGCCTGGAGGAGGTGGGAGACGCGGAGGCCCTTCTGGTTGTGCTCCAGGAAGGCCTTGATGGCCATCTTCTTCGCACGGTCCACGATGTTCTGGATCATCGCGCCCGAGTTGAAGTCCTTGAAGTAGAGGACTTCCTTGTCGCCGTTGGCGTACGTGACCTCGAGGAAGCGGTTCTCCTCGGTTTCGGCGTACATCTGCTCCACGACGGTCTGGATCATGCTGTGGACGGTGCCGGGCCGCGAGTCCTGGTGCTCGGACAGGTCGTCCGTGTGCAGGGGCAGCGAGGCCTTGAGGTACTTCGCGAAGATGTCCTTGGCGGCTTCGGCGTCCGGGCGCTCGATCTTGATCTTCACATCGAGGCGACCGGGGCGCAGGATGGCCGGGTCGATCATGTCTTCGCGGTTGGAGGCGCCGATGACGATGACGTTCTCCAAGCCCTCCACGCCGTCGATCTCGGCGAGCAGCTGGGGGACGATGGTGTTCTCCACGTCCGAGCTGACACCGGATCCGCGGGTGCGGAAGAGGGATTCCATCTCGTCGAAGAAGACGATGACGGGGGTGCCCTCGCTCGCCTTCTCCCGGGCACGCTGGAAGACGAGGCGGATGTGCCGCTCGGTCTCGCCGACGTACTTGTTGAGGAGCTCGGGGCCCTTGATGTTCAGGAAGTAGGACTTCCCGGCGGGCTGTCCGGTCACCTCGGCGACCTTCTTGGCAAGGGAGTTGGCCACGGCCTTGGCGATGAGCGTCTTGCCGCAGCCGGGCGGACCGTAGAGCAGGATGCCCTTCGGCGGCCGCAGTTCGTGCTCCTTGAACAGGTCCGGGTAGAGGTAGGGGAGCTCGACCGCGTCGCGGATCAGCTCGATCTGGTCGCCCAGGCCGCCGATCTTGTCGTAGTCGATGTCCGGGACCTCTTCGAGGACGAGTTCCTCGACTTCGCTCTTGGGGACGACCTCGTACACGTAGCCGGAGCGGGGTTCGAGCAGCAGGGCGTCGCCGGGGCGGATGGTGATGTCCAGGAGCGGCTCGGCGAGCCTCACCACCCTCTCCTCGTCGGTGTGCCCGACCACCAGGGCCCGCTCGCCGTCCTCCAGGATCTCCTTGAGGGTGACGATGTCCCCGGCGCGCTCGAACTCCATGGCCTCGACCACGTTGAGCGCCTCGTTGAGCATGACCTCCTGGCCGCGCCGGAGGTCTTCCGGTTCGACGCTGGGGCTGACGTTCACGCGGAGCTTGCGCCCTCCGGTGAAGATGTCGACGGTGCCGTCCTCATTCGCCTGCAGGAAGACACCGAAACCGGCCGGCGGCTGTGCGAGCCGGTCGACTTCTTCCTTGAGGGCCACGATCTGGTCGCGGGCCTCACGGAGGGTATTCGCCAGTCGTTCGTTCTGTGCGGATACGCCGGCAAGATTTGTCTGCAGCTCGACGATCCGCTCTTCGAGAATCCTCGTGTGTCGCGGAGAGTCGGCGAGCTTACGTCGCAGGACGGCGATTTCCTGCTCGAGATAGGCAACCTGGCCAGCGGGGTCCTCGGACCCTCGCCCGGGCCGGATGCCGCGGTTGATGTCGTCGTCGTGGGCTGCCACGGTCCTCACCTCCTCCAAGGGGAGCTGGACGCTTCCTGACCCTACCTGGGCTGGTGGTGATTGAAACCCCTAGATCACAAAGACGGTAGAGGTGTGTCCGATCTTCACCCTTGCGTACTCCCTCACGTCTGGGAAATACCCACCCTTCAACATCGGAAAGCCGCCGGTTGTAAGGTCGAACTGTTCAACACCCGTCAGGGCTCGCGCGACTTGCCGCGAGTCGGGGTCGGGACGGATCACTCAGCGCAGGGAGCGGCAGGAGATATGACCGTGCAGCAGGAGGCCCGGACGGGCGGCGCCGGCGGGGCCGGGGAGCCGCTTGAGGTCTGGATCGACCAGGACCTCTGCACCGGCGACGGCATCTGCGTGCAGTACGCGCCGGAGGTGTTCGAGCTGGACATCGACGGTCTGGCGTATGTGAAGGGCGTGGACGAAGAGCTCCTGCAGGACGCGGGGGCGAGCACTCCGGTTCCGTTGACGCTGCTCCAGGACGTGGTGGACTCGGCGAAGGAATGTCCGGGTGACTGCATTCACGTAAGGCGCGTTTCGGACAGGGTGGAAGTCTTCGGTCCGGACGCGGAGTGACGTTTCAAACACTCCTGGCCGACGAGTCCGTCAGCTCCTGGCGGAATTTCCCGCCGGTCCAGAGCCACTTGGCGAGCTGGGTCCGGTCGGGGCAGCAGCGGGGGACCTCCGGCGAGGAGTAGCCGAGGAGGGTCGCCGTGACGGCGGCATCGCGGACGGTGAGATCGGTGACGTTCTGTCGTCGTGCGGGGTCGAGCAGGGTTGCGACGACACGGGGTGCGGCCGCCGCGGTGCGGTCGCGGGTGAGCACGTAGACGGCGTGGGGCGGGGTGCCGGAGCCGGCTTCGCAGCGGACGGCGGCGACGGTCTCGGGGCGGTCGTCGCCGTCGAGGTCGCCCTGGGCGGTGGCGGTGACGGTCTGCGGGGCGCCCTTGCAGTCGAGCGGGTACGCGACCCCGGAGGCGTCGGGGGCCGTGGCCCCCGGGCCGTTCGCGGGGGCCGCCGGGTTCTGGGCGGGGGCTGCGGTCGTGGTGACGGGCGCTGCGCCGGTGGCGGGCTGGACAAGTCCCGCGGCGGCTATGACGGCGGCCATGGCGGTGGCCGTGGCGAGCCAGTGGGCGGGCCTGGTGCGGCTGTGCGCCAGGTTTTCCAATGCCGGGGCCGGCGCGGAGGGGCTGTGCGGCACGCGGGGTGTCTCCTGTGCGAAGGGTGACGGGGAGCCAGCATCGTGCCACACCTCACACGGGGGTGGAACCGGCGGGTGCGGGGCGTTCGGACGCCGGGTCCGGTCCCGGGGCCGGACCCCCCGGGGCGGGGACCCGAAAAGGGCGCCGGGGCCCGTGGCGGTTGGTTTTAAAAAAAAACACACCCCCCAAACCACAAACCACACGGTATGG
>NZ_JBSGQV010000026.1:0-85475 GCF_053606025.1 Streptomyces sp. NPDC055254
CCACACCCACCCCCCGACCACCCAGATCCCCACACCCCAGGTATCTCGCAGCGTCAGCTCTGCCGAAGCGACAGGGGTGACTCGCGCGGGGGGGGGCCTGGCGCGGGGCGGGGCCTGGCGTGGCGCGGGGCGTGGCGCGGTGTGGGGGCCTGGCGTGGCGCGGGGCCTGGCGCGGTGCGGGGGTTTGGCGTGGCGCGGGGCCCGGCGCGGTGCGGCCGCCCGGCTAGAGCTTCTGCGCGGCCGCGATGCCCAGCGCCACGATCAGCGTCACCACCACGAACACGATCAGGCGCTGCCGCATCAGCCTCGGGTCCGGCCGTGTCGGCCGGCGCCCCGCCCCCGTGGTCCGGGGAGCCTGCCGGCCGCCCGTACGCCCGGCGGTGGGCCGGGAGGTCGGGCCGCCCGGGTCGCCGGTGTGGCGCGAGGACGAGGGCCGCGAGTGCGGTCCGCCCTGCGGCCGGGGCGCGGGGGTGCCGCCCGTACGACGCTCCGTACGCGGGTCCGTGTAGCGGTCGGTGTACTGCGCCGTGCGGTCGGACGCGTCGGCCGGGCGCTCGGACCGGGTGCGCTGCGCCGGGGGGCGGCCGTCGGACAGGCCCTGCGCCTCGCGCGCCGCGATCTCCTTGAGCCGCATCGACAGCTGCAGTGTGCTGGGCCGGTCCTCGGGGTCCTTGGCCAGACACGCCTGGACGAGCGGAGCCAGCGCGTCCGGTACCCCGGCCAGATGCGGCTCCTCGTGCACCACGCGGTACAGCATGACCTCGGAACTGCCGTGCCCGAAGGGCGAGTCGGCGGTCGCCGCGTAGGCGAGGGTGGCCCCCAGGGCGAAGACGTCCGTGGCGGGGGTGACGGCGGCTCCGCGCACCTGCTCGGGCGCGAGGAAGCCGGGGGAGCCGACGGCCGTTCCGACGTGGGTGAGCGTGCTCGCGCCGGTGGCCCACGCGATGCCGAAGTCGATGATCCGGGGGCCCTTGGGGGAGAGCAGGATGTTCGACGGCTTGAGGTCCCGGTGGACGACCCCCGCCTCGTGCACGGCGACCAGCCCCTCGGACAGCGCGGCGCCGACGGCGGCGATCTGGGCGGCCGTGAGCGGTCCCTCCTCGGCCACCTTGTCGTGGAGGGAGGGCCCGGGCACGTACTGGGTGGCGAACCACGGGCGCTCGGCGTCCAGGTCCGCCGCCACCAGGCGCGCGGTGCAACCGCCCCGGATCCGCCGGGCCGCGGAGACCTCGCGGGCGAACCGCGAGCGGAACTCCTGGTCCTCGGCCAGATCCGGCCGGATGACCTTGAGGGCGACGCGCTGCCCGCGCCGGTCCGACCCCAGGTAGACCACGCCCATGCCGCCGGCGCCGAGCCGGCGGTGCAGTCTGAACGAGCCGACGACACGCGGGTCCTCGCGCCGGAGCCGCATCATCGCCATGTCCACCCCGCTGACCGGTCGTCCTGTTGACGTGGCACAGCTTACGGACCATCCGGCATGCGCGCTCAGAGGCCGCGCCCTCGCCGGGGGATTCGATTGTCAGTGCGGCGCCGCACACTTGGGGGAGCTCCGGCCCTGTCGCCCGGCGAGGACGGGCGCGCTCCCCGGCGGCTCAAACATCCTTTCGCCCAAGGGTGTTGGCTTCCGGACGGCCCATCGGCGGGTGCCTGACCGGGGGGTGGGCTCCGCCGTGCCCCGGGCGCATCCGAGTGGATCTTCGCCGGGTCCGCCGGGGCGGGGGTCGGTGTGCGGAGAGTGACGGAAGTGAGCGAAGTCACCACCCTGCGGTCATCCCCTCCGGGAAGACCCCTACAACGGGGGCGCGGTCTCCACCCAGGGGAGTACACGGGGTGGGGCCCGTCATCCTCCGGGAGGCCCGCCAATGGGTCCACAGGCATGAGGTCACGGCCCCTCCGCGCGCCTAGTGTTGAGGACAAGCGGCGGGTGGAGCACTCGTCCCCCGAGGTCACAAGCCCGCCGCTGCCAAACGACAGGGAGAGGGCCATGGCGGACATCGCACGGCAGGGACGCAAGGCATTCGCGTTCAACGGCCATGAGTCCGGTACGCGCCACCCTCTGGTGGCCGCGGCCATGGTGCTCCCCCTGGCCGCCGTCCTGCTCTTCCTCTTCGGAGGCTTCGAGCAGGTGGCGGCACAGGCGTCGTCCGTGGGTGTGATGCTGGGGCGCTGAGCGGCGCCCCAGGTCCGGGAGAGCGGCCCGGACCGCGACATCGGCCCGTCGAACCCCGTGGGGACGGGGGCGCGACGGACGGCAGGTGAAGGGTGCTGCCCGTCCGACTGGGGAGTCGGACGGGCAGCACCCTTTTTCACCCCACCCACCCCGCCGCCCGCCAGCCCCACCTGCCACGGTCCGCCCCCCTCACCGTCAGATCACTGCTCCGCGAGGGGATCGCTGCTCCGTGTCTGGCGCGTCCGCTTCGCGCCGGGTCCGCGCCGGGCCCGCGAGTCCGCGCCGAGTCCGCGTCAGCTGCGCGTCCGGTACACGCTGCCCGCCTTCCCGCCTTCCCGCCGCCACCTGACTGCTGGGCTGCGCGTCCGCTGCGCGCCGGGTCCGTGCCTGCTCCGCGATCAGAGCACTGCTCCGCGAACAGATCCTTGCTCCGAGTCTGATGCGCGTCTGCTCCGCGCCTGGTCACGCCTGCTGGCCACTGTGCTTCCGCCATGGGAGCGGTGTCCGGGGGACGGTGGCGGCAGGGCCCGCCGCGCCTCGCCCGATCCGCCAGCTCCGCACCGGGCCCGCGCCCGCTGCACGCCAGCTTCCGCGCCTGCGAGCCGCTGGGATTTCCGTAGGCTGCTTTCGAGAGGAGGTGCCACGGACCGTGATGCCCCAGGACGACGCCGCCCGGCGCCGGGTGCCCGCAGCGCCCCCGCCCTTGCCCGCCGCACTCGCCGCCTACGCCACCGCACGCCCCCATGCGCCGTACGTCCTGCTCGCGGACCGGGAGGACGCGACGGTCATCCGCTGCGGCGAGCTCGTGGCCAAGGCCCACGCCGCGGACGCCGACCGCGAGGACCTCGCCGTGCGCCTGCGGATCGCCGGACACCGGGCACTTGTCGGGGTACTCCTCGCCCCGCTGCCGGGCGTGGACGGCCACCTGCGGGGGAGGCCCGTCTCCCTCTGGCCCTACGGGGCTCCGGTCGACCCCGAGCGCCCCGAGGACGCCCCCTGGGAGGAGGCGGCCCGCCTCTTGGCCGCCCTGCACCAGGTCCCGCTCGACACCCTCCCGGGCCCGGTCCCTCCCATGCGCGGCCCGGCCAAAGTGGCCCGCGCGCTCCGCCGCCTGCACCGCGTGGCCCCCCTTCTCACCCCCACGCCCCCGACCCAGGCCTTCGCCCCCACGGGTGTATCCACCCCCACGACCTCCGGAAGCCCCGCCCCGGGCGCCCCCGGCCCCGCGCCCGTAGTCGCACCGGCCCCCCCGAGCTCCGTTCTCGGCTCGGCCGCCGCACCAGGCCCGACGTGCTCTCCGACCTCCACCCCGTCGGGCCCAGCGGACACCCGGGCCTCCGGCCCCGCGCCCGCAGTCGCGTCGGGCCCGACGGGCCCGGGGGCCCCGGCCCCCGCGCTCGGGCCTACGTGCGCGGGGGACCCAGTCGCTGGGACCGCAGGCGTGTCGGGCTCGACGGGTGCCCGGCGCTCCAGCCCGGGTTCGGCTGCTGCACCCGGGCCCACGGGTACCCAGGCTCCCGGCTCCGCCTTCGGGCCTGGGGGCGTCCCGACCCCGGGTGCAGCGCTCGGGCCCACGGGCGCGTCCAGCCCCATGGGCTCTACGGGTGCGCCCCCGGTCGAGTGTTCCGCCGAGCCCGGCCCTGCCCAAGGCCCCGCCGCCAGTCCCGCGGCCGTGTCGGGGGCGGTCACCCCGGTCCCCGCCTCCGCTTTCGGGTCTGCGGGAGAGTCCGACATCCCGACCCCGGGTTCCGTGCTCGGGCCGATGGGCGCGTTCGGCCGCATGGGCTTTACGGGTGCACCCCCGGTCGGCGGCTCCGCCGAGCTCGGCGCTGCCCAAGGCTCCGCCGCCAGTCCTGCGGCCGTGTCGGGGGCAACGGTCACCCCGGCCTCGGGCTCCGCTCTCGGGCCCATGGGCGAGTCCGGCATCCCGGCCTCCGGCCCCGTGCTCGGGCCCACGGGCGCGTTCGGCTCCATGGGCTCTACGGGTGCACCCCCGGTCTGCGGCCCGGTCGAGCCCGGCCCCGCAGTCGTGTCTGGCGCGAGGGGCATCCGGAGCTCCAACTCCGCCGCCGTCCCCACGGACACCCCGACCCCGGGCCTCGCCTCGGCACGCACTGGTGCTTCCAGCCCCATCGGCTCTCCGGGAGTTGATCCCGTTGGCGGCTCCGCCGCGACAAGTCCTGTCCCCGGTACCGCAGTCGTGTCGGGCACCCCGGCCCTGAGTTCCGTGCTCCGGCCTGCGGGCGCTGACTCGGTCGGCGGTTCCAACGCGCCCGGTCCTCTTCCCGGTGCCGCAGCCGTGTCGGGTACCCCGGCCCCGGGTTCCGTGCTCGGGCATGCGGGCGCGTTCAGCTCCGTGGGCTCCTCGGGCGCTGACCCGGTCGGCGGCTCCGACGTGCCCGGCTCCGCAGTCGTGTCCGGCGCGAGGGGCAACCGGAGTTCCGGCTCGGTTGCCACACCCGGCCCTACAGGCACCCCGGCCACAGGCCCCGCCTTCGCACACACGGGTGCGTCCAACCTCATGGGTTCCCCGGGAGCTGATCCCGCGGGTGGTGCCGTCGCGCCCATTGCTGTCCCCGGGCCCGCCAGCGCGTCGGGCATCCCGACGCCCGGCCCCGCGCTCGGACCCGCGGGTGCGGCAGGCCTTGGTGCCCCGGGCCCTGGCGCCGCCGCGACCGGCCCCGTGCTCCGTCCCGCGTTCGCTCTCGGCCCCGCAGGCGTGTCCGGCCTGCTGGGCGCCCCGACTCCCGGCCCCGGCGACGGCCCGGGGGGCGCTTCCGGAGAGGGGGTCGGTCCCGGCCACGCGTGCGCACCGGCCACCGCCGACTCGCGGACCGGTCTTGGTGCGACGGGCACGGCGAGCCCGGTACCGGCCGTCGGTACCTCCGCCGACTCGGGGACCGGACCCTGCCCTACGGAGGGACTCGCGCTCAGGCCGACCGATGGCACCGGCCCCGGTTCCACGTGCCCAGCCGGCCGCGTGCCGGCCGAGGCGACCTCCGTCGGCTCGGGGGTCGGCCCCAGCGCGACGGGGGGACGTGGCCTCGGGCCGACCGACGGCGCCGGAGCCACCGCGGGCTCAGGGATCGGTCCCGGGGCCTCCGTCGGTTCGGGGGCCGGCCTCCGCTCGTCGGGCGGACTTGGCCACGGGCCGACCGACGGCACCGGCAGCGCCGTCGGCAGCGGCCTCGATGAGGGTCCCGGCACGGGCACGTATGGGCCCGGGGCCGGCGCCGGTTCGGGAGCCGGTCTTCGTTCCAAGAGCGGACTCGGCCACGGGCCGGCTGACGCCACCACCGGCAGCGCCGCTGGCCCTGGCCCCGATGAGGGTCCGGGCACGGGGGCGTCATGGCCCGGGGCATCCGCCGGTTCGGAGGCCGGTTCCTCTCCTACGGGCGGGCTCGGGCCGGCCGGGGGCGCCCGCTCGGGGGGCGGGTGCGGTGGGAACGGGGGTCTCGAACCCGGCGAAGGACCCGGCCGGGGCGGCGACGGGTGGCCGACGGAGGGGGACGTGCGTGCCGTGTGGGCCGCCGCGGGGACGTTGCCGCCGTGGGCGCGCGGGGAGGCGGCCGCGCCCGACGGCTGGGCTCTCTGCCACGGCGACCTGCACCTCGGGCAGTTGGTGCGCCACCCCGCCCCCGACGGGGCCTGGCTCCTCATCGACGTCGACGACCTCGGCCTCGGCACACCCGCCTGGGACCTCGCCCGCCCCGCCGCCTGGTACGCCGCCGGGCTGCTCGACACCACCACCTGGCTGCGGTTCCTCGACGCCTACCGGGCCGCCGGCGGCCCGGCCGCCGGTCCGCCCGGCTCCGACCCCTGGCCGGAACTGGACCTCGCCGCCCGCGCCCTCACCGTCCAGACAGCGGCCCTGGCGGTGGCCAAGGCCACCGAGCGCGGACGCCGACTGGAGGACGTGGAGCGGCTCATGGTGGACGCCTGTGTCCGGATGGCAGCGCTCCCGCCCGACTTGGAGTCCGGGACTCCGTCGTAGGGTGAGTTTCCCGCCACTGGGCATGCATCCGGTGGTGACGGCGACGGCGAGGAGTTGATCCGGTCATGCAGTGTCCGAAGTGTCACGCGATCATGCACACCTACAACCGCAACGGGGTCCAGATCGAGCAGTGCAGCGGCTGTCGCGGCATCTTCCTCGACTACGGCGAGCTGGAGGCGCTGACCCGCCTGGAGTCCCAGTACACGGCCCAGCAGTACGGGCAGGTCCCGCCGCCCGTGGCGCCCCCGGCCCCGTATCCGGCCCCGCACGCCGCGCCGGCCCCCGCCTGGGGAGCCCCGCAGCACGGCGGCCACGGCGGTCACCGCCACGGCCACCACCGCGGCGGCTTCGGCCGGATGCTCTTCTCCTCCTGAACACCGGCCCGGTCCGGCCTTCCGGCCCGGTCCGGCCGGGTAGGCGGCACGGCCCTTGCGCCGCTCCGGCCTGGTGGGCCTTGCGCCGCTCCGGCCCGGTGGGCCTTGCGCCGGGCGGGCACCCCACCGGCGCCGCCACCCCGCCCCCGGGAACGCGGAAGCCCCGGCCGTCTCGACGGCCGGGGCTTGCGGATGGTGCGCGATACTGGGATTGAACCAGTGACCTCTTCCGTGTCAGGGAAGCGCTCTCCCGCTGAGCTAATCGCGCGGGACCGCGGCATCGAAGCCGCAGTGCGTGTGCTGCGTGCGCGATACTGGGATTGAACCAGTGACCTCTTCCGTGTCAGGGAAGCGCTCTCCCGCTGAGCTAATCGCGCGGGGATCCTTGCGGACCAGTGGACGATACTGGGATTGAACCAGTGACCTCTTCCGTGTCAGGGAAGCGCTCTCCCGCTGAGCTAATCGTCCTTGGAGGTGGAGACGGGATTTGAACCCGTGTAGACGGCTTTGCAGGCCGTTGCCTCGCCTCTCGGCCACTCCACCATGGAGCTGCGGGGGTTCGGGAAGATCCCCCACTTCGAGCGGACGACGAGACTCGAACTCGCGACATCCACCTTGGCAAGGTGGTGCTCTACCAACTGAGCTACGTCCGCAGGTCACCGTGCTCGCTCCGGGGTGTTCCCCCTTCGCTCCTGGCGACGTGTTGAACTCTAGCGGATTCCCGGGCCAGCTCAAAAACGCGTTTCCGCAGCGTGCTGCCGCTCGATCACCGGCGGTCACCCCGCCGTCACCCCACCGGCGCCGCCGCGTCACCGGTCATAGACTCGCAGCCGTGCACGACCTGCCTCCCCTGGCCCGCTTCGGCGGCCTCCTCGCGACCGACCTCCGAGACGTCACCAGTGATCCCGCAGCCCTCGACTCCACCGGGTTCTGGGCGGTGTCCGCCGACTTCGAGGGGCGGCTGACCTGCGCGCGCTTCGGGGACATACGCCCGGACCCGGTCCCCCCGCCCGTCCCCGGCGCCTGGCGCGGGCCCGACCCCGACGCCTGGAGCACCTCGCTCGACCGGGCCGCGTACGTCTCGGGCGTCCGCCGGATCCGCGAGCACATCGCCGCCGGCGAGGTGTACCAGGCCAATCTCTGCCGGGTGATGTCCGCGCCGCTGCCCGACCCGGCCGGCGCCGACGTGGACGCCCTCACCTCGCTCCTCGCGCGCGGCAACCCCGCGCCCTACGCAGGAACGATTCGGCTCCCGGCTCACGGCGTCGAGATCGCCACCGCCTCCCCGGAGCTCTTCCTCCGCCGGGCGGGCCGCCGGGTCGAGTCGGGCCCCATCAAGGGCACCGGACGCACCGTCGCCGACCTGCTCCCCAAGGACCACGCCGAGAACGTGATGATCGTGGACCTGGTGCGCAACGACCTCGGCCGCGTCTGCGCCACCGGCTCCGTCACCGTCCCCGAGCTGTGCGCCGTGGAGGAGCACCCGGGCCTGGTCCACCTCGTGTCCACCGTCAGCGGGGAACTCGCCGCCGGCGCCGGCTGGCCCGAGCTGTTCGCCGCCGCGTTCCCGCCCGGCTCGGTCACCGGCGCGCCCAAGTCCTCCGCGCTGCGGATCATCGCGGCCCTGGAGACCGCCCCGCGCGGCCCGTACTGCGGCGGCATCGGCTGGGTCGACGCGGACTTGGGCACCGCCGAGCTCGCCGTCGGCATCCGTACCTTCTGGATCGACCGGGAGGCCCCCGGCGGGCCCCGGCTGCTCTTCGGCACCGGAGCCGGTATCACGTGGGGTTCCGACCCCGACCGCGAGTGGGCGGAAACCGAACTGAAGGCAGCCCGCCTGCTGCGGGTAGCGTCAGGAGCCCATGAGGTGACCGGCACCCATGGAACGGGATGAGCGGAGGGACCGTACGTGAGGATCTGGCTCGACGGAGCATTGCGGGACGCGGACAGCGCACAGGTGTCCGTGTTCGACCACGGGCTGACCGTGGGAGACGGCGTGTTCGAGACGCTCAAGGCTGAGCGCGGTGAAGCCTTCGCGCTCAGCCGCCACCTGGAGCGCCTGACCCGCTCGGCCCGCGGCCTCGGCCTGCCGGACCCGGACCTCGACGAGGTGCGGCGCGCCTGCGCGGCCGTCCTGGAGGCCAACCCCGTCCCCCTCGGCCGGCTGCGCGTCACCTACACCGGCGGCCGCTCCCCGCTCGGCTCGGAGCGCGGCGACTGCGGCACCACCCTGATCGCCGCCCTCGCCGAGTCCACCCGCCGCCCGGACACCACCGCCGTCGTCACCGTGGACTGGGTCCGCAACGAGCGTTCCGCCGTGGCCGGGCTGAAGACCACCTCGTACGCCGAGAACGTCGTCGCGCTCGCCGCCGCCCACCGGGCCGGGGCCTCCGAGGCGCTCTTCGCCAACACCGTCGGCCGCCTCTGCGAGGGCACCGGCTCCAACGTCTTCGTCGTCATCGACGGAGAGCTGCACACGCCGCCGGTGTCCTCCGGCTGCCTGGCCGGCATCACCCGCGACCTCGTCGTCGACTGGGCGGGCGCCAAGGAGACCGACCTGCCCTTCGAGGCGTTGGAGCAGGCGGACGAGGTCTTCCTGACCTCCTCGCTGCGCGACGTGCAGGCCGTCCTGCGGATCGACGGCCGCGAGCTCGCCGGCGCCCCGGGGCCGGTCACGACCGAGGCAATGCGGACCTTCGCGGCGCGCGCCGCCGACGACCTCGACCCGTAGGACCCGTAGGACCCGCGCGACCCGCAGGACCGTAGGAGGCTGGGAACCCGTAGGCCCCCGGCCCGGAGGGCCTGCGGGAGGCACAGCGGGACGGCCGCCGGCCCGGTCCGTCCGGCGCAGGCCGTCCCCGCGCTGTCCTTGCGGCCGCCGGGCGGGTAGAACTCGACGGATGACCACCACCCTGCGGCCGTCCGGGCCGCTTCAGCAGACCAGCGGCGGGGCGCGCTCGCGTCCGTACGAGATCCGGGTCAACAGCAGGCGCGTCGGCGCCCTGGTGATCGCCTCCGACACGCCCTTCGGCCCGAGCGTCGGGGAGGTCCGCGACCTGCTGGTCGAGGAGCCCGACCGCCGGCGCGGCCGGGCCACCGTGGCCGCGCTGGCGGCCGAGGAAGTGCTGCGCGGATGGGGCTGCCGCCGGGTCCGGGTCTCGGTCCCGGCCGGTTCGGCCGGCGGCCTGCGCCTCGCGGCGGCCCTCGGCTACACCGAGTACAGCCGGAACATGGACAAGGAGCTCCCGGCCGGGCCGCCCGCCCTGTCCGAGGGCGTCCTGGCCCGCCCGATGACCGCGGCCGAGTACGAGGTCTGGCAGGCGGACGCGATCGAGGGCTACGCCGCCGACTGGGTCGGCCGCGGCATGTCGCTGGAGGCCGCCCGGGCGAAGTCGGTGGCCGACCACGAGGCCCTGCTGCCCCAGGGGCAGGACACCCCCGGCGTCACCCTGACCGTCCTGGAGGTCGCCGGCGCGCCCGTCGGCCGGCTGTGGCTGGCGCCGCGCGGGGAGGGCTCGTACGTCTACGACGTCGTGGTCGACCCCGCGCACCGCGGCCACGGGTACGGCCGCGACCTGATGCGGCTCGCCGAAGGCCTGGCCCTCGCCGCGGGACACCGGGTCCTGGGGCTGCACGTCTTCACGGACAACACCCCGGCGTTGCGGCTGTACGAGTCCCTCGGCTACCGCCCGAACAACTTCAACTACGCCAAGGACCTGCTCTGAGTGCTCTCTAGTGCTGTGCAGCGTCGGTGGGAGCGGCCAGCAGACGGTCGGCGATCTCCTCGATGCGCGCGCGCAGGCCGTCCTGGCTCTTGCCGCCGTCGAGGCGTTCGCCGCCGATCACGTACGTCGGGGTGCCGCTCACGCCGATCGCCTTGCCTTCCGCCTGGTCGGCGTCGACGATCAGGATGTGCCGCCCGTCGATCAGCGCCGTGTCGAACTCCTCCACGTCCAGGCCCAGTTCGCGCGCCACGTCGAGCAGGACCGGCTCGCCGCGCTCGCCCAGCTCGGCCGAGCGCGCCAGCACGGCCTCCGCGTAGGGCCAGCCCTGTCCCTGCTCCACGGCCTCCTCGGCGGCCTGCGCCGCGGCGAAGGAGTGCTTGTGCTTCTCCAGGGGGAAATGGCGCAGCCGGATGTCCAGCCGGTCGCCGTAGCGGGCCCGCAGGGCGCGCACGTCGTCCAGGGCGTGGTGGCAGTCCGGGCACTGGAGTTCGCACCAGACGTCGAGGATCACGGAATCGGTCATACGGACAGTCTCCCAGCCCCGTGCGGCCCGTCCGACCGACACCTGGGGAGGAGGCGGGACCCGGAGATGTCCCGGAGATCCGCGCCGGAGCCGGGCCGGGCGTGGCCCGCACGGCGGTGTCGGGTGCAGGATGGACGGGACGGATCGTCGTGAACCGCCGGGACCGCCGCGACCGCCGACGCCGCCGGGACCGCCGACGGTGCGGAGGCCGACGGCGCCGAGAACCGCTGAGAACCGCCGAGAACCGGAGGGCAGCATGATCGCCGAGACCGTATGTGCCGCCGTGTCCGCGGCGGGCCTGGGCGTCGCGGCACTGACCGCGTACCGCAAGCGCTTCCTTGCCGCCGCGCGGATCACCGCGTACGCGCTGGTGCCGATCGGCCTGGTGCTGACCGGCGCGGTGGCGTGGGTGTCCGGGATGATCTTCAAGCCGACCGTGTGGGCCGGTTTCGGCCTGCTGGGCCTGGCCTGGCTGCTCTTCGCCGCCACGCGCGCCGCGGAGCGGCGGGCCGCGGGCCGGGCGGTCGAGGGCGCTCCGGTCCGCGGCGCCGTGTCCCCGGCCGCGTCGGAACCTGCGCGGGGCCCGGGCGCCGCGCCGTCCCGGTCCGCCGGTCGCACGGGTCGGCAGGACGCCCCCGACGGGGAGGACTTCTCCGACATCGAGGCGATCCTGAAGAAGCACGGCATCTGACCGGCGCCACGAGATCGGGCGAACTGCCGCCCGGGGATTGGCGTGTTGAGGCCCGTACGGTGGTTCGCTGCGCCATCATCGGCCGGACATGCCCGACACACCGCACCCGGGCCCGCCGCTGCCCGCGCCGGCCCCCGCCCCCGTCGTCGAGGAGCCGCGAGGCTGCCTCTTCGCCCTCTCCCAGCCGCCCCTGATGATCTTTCTAGGAGTGATCGGCACCTTGCTGCTGCTGGCCGCCGTGCACGACCTCTTCGTGCTCTGAGCCCTTCGCACCCTCGGCGCCCTCCGCGCGCGGCGACCGCTCGGTGTGCTCCCGGTGCTCCGGCGCGCCCGAGTCGGCTTCCTTGCGCCGGGCCCGGTACGCGGCCACGTGCAGCCGGTTCCCGCAGGTCCGGCTGTCGCAGTAGCGGCGCGAGCGGTTGCGGGACAGGTCCACGAAGGCCCGCCGGCAGTCCGGGGCCTCGCAGCGGCGCAGCCGCTCCTGCTCTCCGGAGACCACGATGAAAGCCAGTGCCATGCCGCCGTCGGCCGCCACGTGGTCGCCCACCGACGCGCCGGGCGCGAAGTAGTGCACGTGCCAGTCGTAGCCGTCGTGGTCCGTCAGCTGCGGGGTGGTGCCGGCCGTGGCCACCAGTTCGTTGACCAGTGCGGCCGCCGCCCGTGAGTTCGGTGCCGCGAAGATCTGCGCGAACTTGCCCCGCACCGTACGTACCCCGGCCAGGTCGCGGGCGCCGAGCTCGCCGACGTCGCTGATCGCGTACTCCTGGACGAAGGCGCGCAGTGCGCCGATGTCAGCCAGTCCGTCGGGCTGGTCGGCCTCGGCCGCGGTGTTCACCAGCGCGACGACGACGTCGAGCGCGCGACGGGTGTCGTGGGGGATCTGCACGGGGTCTCCCTCAGGGGGCGGGCCTGCGACGACTGTCCTGCCGTCGCTGGGGGCCGACTCTAGCGGGTCGCCCTGACGTGCACCGGCGCCATCCGCGCGGGTGGCTCCCGAGAGGACAGCGCCGGTAACGCCGTATGTGGTTGTCCGGCCCGCACCGTCGCCCCGAGTCGGACGGTGCCGAGCGGCTGTGGGCCTGGCTCAGCTTTCGGCCAGGATGTGGGAGAGCTCCTTGTCGAGGTCGAAGTGCCGGTGCTCGGTCCCGGGTGGAACCGCGGCGTCCGTCCGCTTGAGGAACGATTCGAGTGCTCGCGCGGGTGCTTCGAGCAGTGCTTCTCCCTCCGGTGAGCTCAGGGCGATGCAGACGACGCCCTGACCGTGGCTGCGGGACGGCCAGACGCGGACGTCGCCGGTACCGGTGGGCCGGTGGAGGCCCTCCGCGAGGAGGTCGCGGGCGAATACCCATTCGACCGTCTCCTCGGCGCCGGTGTGGAAGGTGGCGTGCACGGCGTAGGGGTCGGCCGTGTCATACCGCAGGCCCGCGGGAACAGGCAGTGAGGACTCGCTCGACACAACGAGGCGCAGGTGCAGCTCGCAGCTGACCGTGGTGTTCATAAGCGCCAGGGCCTTTCGCTCAGTGTGCGCTCGGGGATTCGCACGTCGGCGAAATCGACATGCCACCTACGGTGCCGTTGTAAACCCCTCTGACCGTTTTGCGGACCTCTGGGTCCCTCGGACGGCGGATCCAAACGGTCGTTCACGTGTGCTTCCGGCTCGGGTAGATTCGGAGTCATGAATACGGGGAGTGACCGCGGGACCGACGCGTCCGCAGCCGACGAATCCGCCGAGCGGACCGGGAAGACCACCGGCGGGAGCGCCGGGGAGACCGGTGGGGAGAAAGCCGGCGTGGACGCGGGACGGACCGCAGGGGAAACGGCGGAGACCGAAGCCGCCGAAGCCGAAGAAGTGCAGCATGTGTCCAAGGCGCCGGCCTTCGTCAAGGCCCGCCGGACCCTGCACCTGAGCTGGCAGGTCGGCGTCTTCGTCGTCGGCCTCGCCGTGATCGGGGCGGGCGTCGCCATGCTCGTCCTGCCCGGACCGGGCTGGGTGGCGATCTTCGCGGGCCTGGCGATCTGGGCCACCGAATTCGCCTGGGCCCACCTGGTGCTGCGTTGGACCAAACGCAAGGTCACCGAGGCGGCGCAGAAGGCGCTCGACCCGAAGGTCCGCCGCCGCAACATCATCCTGACGAGCGTCGGCCTCGTCGTCGCTGGTGCGCTCATCGGCTTCTACCTGTGGAAGTACGGGCTCGTCCTGCCCTGGGACCTCAAGGACCAATAGTGGTCGAGGAGCACCGCTGACATGCGGTAATGTTTGCGGTGCGTCCGGGCGATTAGCTCAGTGGGAGAGCACTTCGTTCACACCGAAGGGGTCACTGGTTCGAACCCAGTATCGCCCACCCGGACCAGAGGCCCGGAGACTTTTCACAGTCTCCGGGCCTCTGGCGTTTACAGGCGTTACAGGCGTTCCGCGGGCGAGACGCCTTACCGGAGCCGGCCGATCGCCTCCCGCAGCCTGCGGGCGTCGCGCAGCCGCTGCTCGTACGTCGCCCCCACCGCCAGCAGCAGCAGTCCCGCCAGCGCCGGCGCCACCCAGCGCGGGAGCGCCCCCGCGACCTGCACCACGTACGGGGCCAGCTCGTGCACCGCCACCGCCGCCAGCACCGCACCGCCGAGCACCAGGGGCGCCTGGAGCCGCCGGTGGGCGCCCACCAGGGTCACGGCCAGCGCGCACAGCCCCAGCAGCAGCGGCCGCAGCCAGTGCGCGGCCCCCGCCGGCTCCGTCCCCCAGACGGCCAGCAGGCTCGGTGCCAGGGTCGCCGCCAGACCCGGGCCGTACGCCGTCCACGACGAGGCCCGCGGGTCCTTCCGGCGGCGCAGCAGGCCCACAGCGAGGGCCGGGACCGTCACCGGCAGGGTGTACGCCTCCGGCGTCGTGACCCCGGCCTCGGCCAGCCGGACCCAGGTCGCGGCCACGAACAGCGCTCCCGCCGCCCAGCCCGCCCGGCGGCGCTCCACGCGCACGGCGGCGCCCGCGCAGACCACCCCGGCCAGCGCCAGGACCAGGGCGAGGGTCCCCGGGCGCCCGGCCGACAGGGCCACCGCCAGCGCCCCGGCCCCGGCCGCCGCGATCTCGGCCGGCAGCCGTACGGGCCGCAGGGCGGGACCGAGTGCGGCCACCGCGGCCGGGACCGCGAGCACCGGCAGCGCCCACCAGACCACCGCGAGCTCCGTCACCGCGCCGATCGCCACCAGCAGGCCCGTGGCGTACCCGACGGCGCACACGGCCGCCCCGGAGCGGATCGGGGCCGGCGCGCGCCCGTACGCCGCTCCCGCGGCGCAGCCCGCGCCCAGCAGCCCCCAGACCGCGAAGGTGGCCGTACGTCCGTCCAGCGCCCCCAGGGACACGTTCGCGGCACCCGCCAGCGCGCACGCCGCCGCCGCGATCCCGACCCCCCGGGCGGGGGAGCGCACCGCGAGGAGCCCGGCCGCCCCCGTCACCGCCAGCTGCGCCGCGAGCGCCGCGGCCACCGGGACACCGAGCAGCACCGGGGCCGCGAACAGTCCCGACCAGGCCAGCACCACCGCCACCACCCGCGGCTCGGGGCGCGCCGTCACCCGGGCCGACCACCAGGAGGCGCCCCCCGCGATCAGCAGGGTCAGCGTCGCCGCCCCCGGCCAGTACGTGTCCGGGGCCGGGGTCGTGGCCGCCCACACCTCCTCCAGCACCCGGGCCCGGGCCAGCAGCATCAGCGTCACCGCCGTCCAGGCGGCCAGTGCCGCCAAGGCGGCCACGGCCGCGCCCGCCCGCGCCAGCCCGCGCCGAACCTGCGCCGGCAGCGCGGGAACCCGTACCGCCACGAGCAGGGGCAGCGCCACCAGCAGGTGCGCGACCACCGCCCAGCCGGGGTCCGCCGCCGGCCGCGCCACCCCGCCCAGCGCCACCACCCACGCCGTCCCGGCCGCCAGGGCCGCGGCCGAGGCGCGCGGCTCCCGCCAGGCCGCCGCCACGCCGAGGACCGCGCCCGCCAGCAGCAGCGCCGCCGGGGCCGTCGCCTGCCCCACCGAGCCCGCCGACCAGGACTGCGCCGCTCCGACCAGCAGCGCCCCCGCACCGAGCACGGCCGCCGCGACGACCGCCGGAACGGTCACCGCACGGATCCGCGCCGCCGCGACGTCCAGCGCGGCCGTCGCCAGCAGGGCCCAGCCCACCACCAACGGCCCCGACCCGGCGGCCAGCGCCGCCAGCGGCAGCGGGAACTGCGCGGCCAGCAGCGCCGCGGGCAACGGGGTCCGCAGCGCCCGCAACCCCCGCCCGTACCCGGCCCACACCGCCGCCAGCACGGCGGCCGCCCCCGCCGCGTAGGCCGTGCCGTCCGTACCGGGCAGGCCGACCGCGTGCAGCGCGTACGCGTCCAGCACCGTCAGCAGCAGCCCCACCGCCGCCACCGCCTCGGCCGTCGACCGCAGCCCGCGGCGCAGCAGCACCGCGGGCGCGCCCAGCGCCGCCGCCGTCACCGCGGCCAGCACCGCGGAACGCCCCGCGATGCCCATGGAGCCCCAGCTGACCAGCGTGAACGCCAGCGCGGCCACGGCCAGCAGGACGGCGCCCAGGGTGAGCAGCACGTTCTGCGCACCGCGGGCCGAGGCCTCCTTCCCCGGCCCGGTCGGCGGAGCGGGCCAACCCGCCGGAGGAGCGGGCCGGCCCGCCGGGACGGGCGGAACGAAGTGCGCGAGCCGCAGCAGCCAGTCCCGGCGGTGCAGCAAGTACGACCGCCGGACATCGAGTTGAGCCAGCTCGCGGTCGATGAGCGCCAGCTCCTCGGCCGGCGGCAGGGGCATGTTCATGGTCCGCAGTGTGGTGCCCGTCACGCCCCCGGGACATGGGCGTGCGTACTCAGATGCGCCCTGAGTACGCACAGGACCGGGGCGGCGGGCATACGGGGACCCCCCGCGGGCCAGACTGGAGCCATGGACCACGACCGCCGGGACCGATGGAGCCGCTACCGCTTCCGCAGCGTGTGGGACCTCGACGCCCCGCCCGCAGCCGTCTACGCCGTCCTGGCGCGGCCCGCGGAGTACCCGCACTGGTGGCCCCAGATATGCGGTTTCGAACCGGTCGACGACCGCACCGCCGCCGCGACCTTCCGCTCGGTCCTGCCCTACGCGCTGCGCGTGACCGCGACCGAACTCCTGCGCGACCCCGTCCGCGGGGTCCTGGAAGTGTCCCTGCGCGGGGACATGGACGGCTGGGCGCGGTGGACCGTACGCCCGCGCGCCGGAACGGGGACGGCCCGCACCCGCGTTCTGTACGAGCAGGAGGTCGAGGTGCGCAGGCCGCTGATGCGGCTCCTCGCCCTGCCCGGGCGGCCGGTGTTCCGGCTCAACCACGCGCTCATGATGCGCGCCGGGCGGCACGGTCTCGCGGCCCGGCTTGCCGGCCCGCAGGAAGCGGTTTGAACCAGCCCCGGGCCTTCTGTATTGTTCAGTCCGTTCCCGGGCGATTAGCTCAGCGGGAGAGCACTTCGTTCACACCGAAGGGGTCACTGGTTCGATCCCAGTATCGCCCACCGGGACAGGCCGGTCCGTCTGCTGACGGACCGGCCTTCCGCATCTCCGGGGCCCCGGCGGCCCGGCCCCGGCGGCCCGGCCGCGCGCGCCTACGCCGCCGTCGACAGGTCCGGACGCAGTGGCCAGTGCGGATCCACCGACTCCGGCGTCCCCTGCCGGGCGAACCACGCCTGCAGGCCACGGGCCTGGGCCGCGTGCCACACCTGCTGCAACGTGTGCAGCTCGGCCGGGGTCAGCCGCTCCAGCCGCCCCGCGAACCGGCGGCCCACCGCCCGGACCAGCTCCAGCGAGGCCAGCGCGTCCGCCGCCGCGTCGTGCGCACCCTCCAGCTCTATCCCGTAGTGCGCGCACAGGTCCGTCAGCGTCCGGCGGCCCTTGCGGTAGCGGTCCAGATGCTTGTCGAGCACCCGCGGATCGAGCACCGTCAGCGGCCGGTTGTCCAGGTACCGCGACAGCGAGGACGCCCGGTGCCGGCGCAACTCCCGGTCCAGTAGCGTCAGGTCGAACGGCGCGTTCATCACCACCACCGGACGGCCCGCCACCCGCTGCTCCCCGAGCGCGCGGGCTATCTCCTCCACCACCGGCGCCGGCCAGCGTCCGTGACGCTGGAGGTGCTCATCCGTCAGGCCGTGCACCTCCGTGGCTCCCGGGGGGACCGGGATGCCGGGATTGACCAGCCAGCGCGTGGTGCGGACCCGGCCGCCCGCGCACTCCTGCACGATGAGCGCGGCGGACACGATGCGGTCCTGCTCGACGTCCACCCCGGTCGTCTCGGTGTCGAATGCGGCCAGCGGGCCCTCGTACCAGCGTGTCATGGCGAACTCCTCGTCCCGGATCGGCAGTTGGGCGCACCCGGGCGCCGCCGCCTCGGAACGTGCCACCCATGCCCGAATCGGTGATACCCGGGCTGTTTGCCCCGTACGCCGTTTGCGGGCACCCGGGTGCGGAGACAACAATCCTGGGGGGCCGTACACATGACCGGTCGTCACCCCACCCACCACCACGGCAGAGCCCGCAAGGCATGGGGAGCCGGCCATGGCGCTCGCGCAGCCCGAACCGGGCGGGGTGCCGGCGGGGCAGATCGATCCGCGGACCGGAGCACCGGACCACGCGCGGACCGGACCGCTGCGCGGCACACTCGCCACCACCGCCTGTATGGAGACCCTCCAAGTGGGATACCTGCACGCCGTCGCGGCCGCGGCCGGCTGCTCGCTCTCCCAGCCCTTCCCGGACAACGGCATCGACTGGCACGTCAGCCACGGCGCCCCCGAGCACGTCGTCGACGACGAGGTCACCATCAAGGTGCAGCTCAAGGCGACCTACCAGGTACCTCCGAGTCCGCCCGGACCCACCTTCGGCTTCACCCTCGACAACGAGCACCTGGTGAAGCTGGCCCGCACGCCGGTCGCCGTCCACAAGATCCTCGTCGTGATGCTCGTCCCGAGGGAGCGCGACCGGTGGCTGGCCGCCGGACACGACCGGCTCGACCTGCGGCACTGCTGCTACTGGACCAATCTCGCCGGACACCCCGTGACCGGCCGGCGCCGGACCACCGTACGGATCCCGACCCTGCGGATCTTCGACGACCGGGCGCTGTGCGAGATCATGACCCGGGTCGGGTCGGGAGGGACACCTTGATGCGCTGGCACCCGTCGCACCTCGAACCACTGCCGTCCGCGGAGTACGGGGACCCCGGCCGCTCCGCCGCACCCGATCCCGCCCAGGTCGACCCGGCGGTGCTCGGCGCCCTGCTGCACCGGCACGGCTGGCTGCGCCGGGGCGGGGCCGCCGGCAAGTACGGGCGCTGGACACCGCCGGCCGCCCAAGCGGGCGCGGCGGGCGGGGCGGCGGGCGGCGCCAGCCTGCTCGTGCCCGAGAGCCGCGCCTTCCCCGACTGCTCGGACTTGCTGGAGGAGGCGCTCACCGCGCTCTCGCGCAGCGGGCTGCCGTCCGCGCGGGAAGTGCTCTACGGGCTCACCGTGCCGAGCGACGAGGTCCGCTGGGAGCGGGAGATCCCGCCGGGACCCAACGGGCTGCACCGCGAGGCCGCCTGGACGGTGCAGGAGCAACTGCGTTCGGCCGCGGGGCAGTTGCTGCTCGCCGGGGCCCTCGCGGACCGGGCCAGGGCCGGGTACTACGGCGCCCGGCACCGGGAGAAGGCCGAACGGACCCTGGACGGGGTGCTGGTGGGGCCGGCGCCGGGCGGCCGGCGGCTCACCGCCTTCGTGCCGGTGGACGGCGGCCGGGGCGCGGTGACCCGGCTCCACCACGCCCTGCACGCCGCCCGGGAGGCCGTGGACTACCGGCGGGCCACCGGCGGTATGGAGGCCTTCGACGCCGCCGTGCCGGCCGGGGTCAGCCGGGAGCTCGCCCACGCGCTGATCGCCCTGGTCCGGGGCTCGGAGGGGGCCCGTATCGCGTTGGCCTGGGCGCCGGCGGCGGGCGTTCCGGCGGGGTGCGCGGCCCGCCCGGAGCCCGTGGAGTTCTCGCCCGGCGACCTGCCGGTGCTCCGCGAGGCGGCGGCCCGCTACACCCGCGACGAGCCCGCGGTGCAGGTCCGGATCGCCGGCGCCGTGGTCCGGATGCGCCGCTCGGCCCCCGGCGGCGGGGGCACGGTCCGGCTGCGGGTCCTGGCCGGTGCGGAGGTCCCGTACGTGCGCGCCGCGCTGGACGAGGAGGCGTACCGGGTGGCGGGGCACGCGCACCTGGTGGGGCTGCCGGTGCGGCTCAGCGGGAGGCTCCAGCGCCGGGGCGGCTTCCGGCGGCTGACGGACGCGGTGGACGTGACGCCGGTACCGCTGGACGAGGTGGAACGGGACCGGCTGATGAAGGCGCTGGACGACCCCTTCGACGCGGCGGACGCGCTGCCGTCCGACGACTAGCCGGCGGCGGCGCGGTCCCCGCTCCTCACGCGGCTCCTCACGCGCCGGAGGGGCCGGAGGGGCCGGAGGGGCCGGGGACGGCGCTGCGCGGAGCCCGGGTGAAGGCGGCCATCCGCAGGCCGGGGGCCGGGGAGAAGTCCGCTCCGCGGACGAAGCCGAGTCCTTCGTAGAGACGTACCGCGGGGGCGTTGTCGGCGCCCGTGGTGACGTGGACCGGGCGGTCCGGGAGGTCGGTCAGGGCGTGGCGCATGAGCCGGGAGGCGACGCCCCGGCGGAAGTGGGCCGGGGCCACGCACAGGCGGTCGATGAGGAGGGCGCCGTCGGCCGCCTCGGCCCAGGCGAGGAAGCCGGCGAGCTCCCCGTCCGCGCGGACGGCGCCGACCCAGTGCAGGGCCCGCGCCCGCATCGTCGCGAGGTCCTCGCGCAGGGCCGGGATGCCGTCGAAGCCGATCAGCTCCGCCTCCACCGCGTACGCGTCCAGGCCGATCCGGTGGACGGCGGCCGCGGTGGCGTCGTCGGCCAGGTCGAGCGGGCGGATCCGGGGGCTCGGCATACGGGTCCCTTCGGGGGGCGGGCGGGAGTGCCCACGCTACCCGGGGGCGTACGGAGCCCGGGGGCCGGTGGTGGGGGCCGCGGGCGGCCCGCGGGGCGGGCGGAGCGGAGGGGTGCGCGCCGGAAGTCCGCCCCACGGACCGTCCGCGGCGCGGGGCGCAGGGCGGGCGGGCAGAGGGGGGCGTGCCCGGGGGCGGGTCCGGGGACGTCCCGGAGTGTTCCGCCCCGCGGACCGCCCGCGGCTGTGGGCAGGGGCCCCGGACAACCGTTTCGCGGCGCGGCCACTCGGCTCGGTACGATTCAGGCGCGCAGTGTTCGCTCGCGCACCCCCTGAGTCAGGAGAGACCGGTGTCAGACGTCCGTGTGATCATCCAACGCGATTCCGAGCGGGACGAGCGCGTGGTGGCCACGGGCACTACGGCGGCCGAGCTCTTCGCCGGCGAGCGCACCGTCGTCGCCGCGCGCGTCGCAGGTGAGTTGAAGGACCTCGCGTACGAGGTGAAGGACGGCGAGAGCGTCGAGCCGGTGGAGATCTCCTCCGAGGACGGCCTGAACATCCTGCGCCACTCCACCGCCCACGTCATGGCGCAGGCCGTGCAGGAGCTCTTCCCCGAAGCCAAGCTGGGCATCGGCCCGCCGGTCCGGGACGGTTTCTACTACGACTTCGACGTGGCCAAGCCCTTCACTCCCGATGATCTGAAGACCATCGAGAAGAAGATGCAGGAGATCCAGAAGCGCGGGCAGCGCTTCTCCCGCCGCGTGGTCACCGACGAGGCGGCCCGCGAGGAGCTCGCGGACGAGCCGTACAAGCTGGAGCTCATCGGCATCAAGGGCTCCGCGTCGACCGACGACGGCGCGAACGTCGAGGTCGGCGGCGGCGAGCTGACCATCTACGACAACCTCGACGCGAAGACCGGCGACCTGTGCTGGAAGGACCTCTGCCGAGGCCCCCACCTTCCCACCACCCGCAACATCCCCGCCTTCAAGCTCATGCGCAACGCGGCCGCCTACTGGCGCGGCAGCGAGAAGAACCCGATGCTCCAGCGCATCTACGGCACCGCGTGGCCGTCGAAGGAAGAGCTGAAGGCGCACCTCGACTTCCTCGCCGAGGCCGAGAAGCGCGACCACCGCAAGCTCGGCAACGAGCTGGACCTCTTCTCCATCCCGGACGAGATCGGCTCCGGCCTGGCCGTCTTCCACCCGCGCGGCGGCATCATCCGCCGGGTCATGGAGGACTACTCGCGCCGCCGGCACGAGGAGGAGGGCTACGAGTTCGTCTACTCCCCGCACGCCACCAAGGGCGCGCTCTTCGAGAAGAGCGGGCACCTGGACTGGTACGCGGAGGGCATGTACCCCCCCATGCAGCTCGACGGTGGTACCGACTACTACCTCAAGCCGATGAACTGCCCGATGCACAACCTGATCTTCGACGCGCGCGGCCGCTCCTACCGCGAACTGCCGCTGCGCCTCTTCGAGTTCGGCACGGTGTACCGGTACGAGAAGTCGGGCGTCGTGCACGGCCTGACCCGTGCCCGGGGCTTCACCCAGGACGACGCGCACATCTACTGCACCCGTGAGCAGATGGCGGAGGAGCTCGACCGCACGCTCACCTTCGTGCTGAACCTGCTGCGCGACTACGGTCTGACCGACTTCTACCTGGAGCTGTCGACCAAGGACCCGGAGAAGTTCGTCGGCTCGGACGAGGTCTGGGAGGAGGCGACCGCCGTCCTCCAGCAGGTCGCCGAGAAGCAGGGACTCCCCCTCACCCCCGACCCGGGCGGCGCGGCCTTCTACGGTCCGAAGATCTCCGTGCAGGCGCGGGACGCCATCGGCCGCACCTGGCAGATGTCGACGGTCCAGCTCGACTTCAACCTGCCGGAGCGCTTCAACCTGGAGTACACCGCGCCGGACGGCTCGCGGCAGCGCCCGGTCATGATCCACCGCGCGCTCTTCGGCTCGATCGAGCGGTTCTTCGCCGTACTGCTGGAGCACTACGCGGGCGCCATGCCGCCGTGGCTGGCCCCGGTCCAGGCGGTCGGCATCCCGATCGGCGACGGCCACGTCGAGTACCTGCAGGAGTTCGCCGCCGCGGCGAAGAAGCAGGGCCTGCGGGTGGAGGTGGACGCCTCCTCCGACCGGATGCAGAAGAAGATCCGCAACCACCAGAAGCTCAAGGTCCCCTTCATGATCATCGTCGGTGACGAGGACATGGCCGCGGGCACCGTCTCCTTCCGCTACCGCGACGGTTCGCAGGAGAACGGCATCGCCAAGGACGAGGCCCTGGCGAAGCTCGCCAAGGTCGTCGCGGACCGCGTCCAGGTCTGACCGTACGGAGCCGGCCCCCGGGAAGTGATCGCTTTCCGGGGGCCTTCCTCGTACCCGCGGGCAAGGTCATATGCTGCTTCCCATGACGACTGAGCCGGAGCAGCAGATCGGGGTGGGCACGCAGGACGCGTTCCAGCGTCTGTGGACGCCCCACCGGATGGCCTACATCCAGGGGGAGAACAAGCCGACCGGTCCGGAGGCCGGGGACGGCTGTCCCTTCTGCGGGATTCCGGAGATGTCCGACCAGGACGGCCTGGTCGTCGCCCGCGGCAAGCACGTCTACGCCGTCCTGAACCTGTACCCGTACAACGGCGGCCACCTGATGGTCGTCCCGTACCGGCACGTCGCCGACTACACCGAGCTCGACGCCCACGAGACGGCCGAGCTCGCGGACCTCACCAAGCGGGCCATGATCGCGCTGCGCAAGGCGTCCGGGGCGCACGGTTTCAACATCGGCATGAACCAGGGCGCGGCCGCCGGCGCCGGGATCGCCGCGCACCTGCACCAGCACATCGTGCCGCGCTGGGGCGGGGACACGAACTTCATGCCCGTCGTCGGGCACACCAAGGTGCTGCCGCAACTCCTCGCGGACACCCGGCAGATGCTCGCGGACGCCTGGCCCACCGGCTGACGCACGGGCATCCGCGCCCACCGGCCGGCGCGCGGCGGCGCGCAGGACGGCCCGCCGCGTCACCTAGCTGTCCGGCGCGCAACACCTAGGCGTCGTACACGTCGGCCTTGCGCGGGGCCGGCTCCTGGATGAGGCCGCTCATGATCGAGGAGCGGTTGGTGAAGCGGTCGGTGTCCACGCCGTTGTCCTCCAGCACCTTGAAGGTGGCGGCGTGCACCGACCTCAGGACCGGTGCCACCGTGCGCAGGGCGTCGTCCGCCATGAAGCGGTGGCGCCACATCGAGCCCGCCCACACGTGCCGCAGGCCGAAGGGCTCGGGCAGGACGAGCTTGCCGCCGAGGAAGTCGAGTATCGGCGGGTACCAGGTCAGCGGCGCCCGTACGGCGAGGCGGACGACCTCGGCGGCGTCGACCAGCGGGAGCGGTCGCTCCACGGTCTCCCAGAAGCGGATGCTCTTGGGCACCTCCACCACCGGGGCCTTGGCCTTGGTCGTGAACAGCCCGTGCACGGGTCCCAGGGCGTGCGCGGTGACGTCGATGCGCAGGGTCTTGTAGAGCACGGTGACCGTGACCAGCATGGTGATCACGAGCTGGCCGTCCCAGAGCGGGTACTGGATGCCCAGGTAGTGCCGGTTCCCCGCGCTGAACTGCTGTTCGTTGCAGATGCGGGTGATCTCGTGCGGCTTGATCAGGAACGTGTCCATGTTCTCGCCGGTGGGGCGGGCCACCTCGGCGGCGCCCTCGCCGACCGGTGTGACGATCCAGTGCTGGATGGCGGCGGCCGGGAAGCCGCCGGTGTGCAGGGGGCCTCGCTCCAGCTTGCGGAGCTGAGTGTCGATCGCGCGTATGACGTCCCAGCTGCGGAAGGGATGGATCTCCGCGCCCTCGGTCTTGGGGGCGAGTTCCTCGGCCATCTGCCAGTTGCCCCAGCGGGTGCCCATGCCGAGTATGCCCTTGGGCCCGGCGTAGAAGACGTGGTTGCTGCGGTCCTCGGCCGTCAGCTTGGCCAGCTGGCGGCGCAGGTCCTCGCGGGCCTTCTCGTCGGGGTTGCCCGGCACGGCCTCCGGGATCTTCGCGCCGATGCCGCCGCCGTCGAGCAGGCCGTCCCAGCGGGAGCGCAGGTCGGCGGCGGTGGACTCGCAGAGCCGGCGGGCGAGGAGCCAGCCCAGGACCGGGGCGATGATCATGCCGCGCAGGTAGAGGCCGAAGAAGCCGGTGAACGGCAGCCGGAACATCAGCACGGCCACCACGACCGCGACGCCGACCAGCAGGGCGGTGCCGACCCAGGACGCGCGCTTGCCCGCGCCCGAGGACAGGCTCTTGCGGAGCTGGAACAGGCCCAGCCACAGCAGCAGTCCCGGCAGGAACAGCACCCCGCAGACCAGCATGATCAGCCGGAGCTTCTGGTCGCGCTCCTTGCGGATGCGGGAGGCGGCCAGGCAGTGCTCGACCACGGTCTGCGGATCGGCGCCGAAGGACTGGATGATCGGCTTGCGGGCCCCGCCCAGCGTGCGGGCCTCGACGGCCCGGCAGAAGGCCTCGCCGAGGTTGGGTTCGAACAGGGAGATCTTGGCCGGCTTGACCGACGCCGGATGGTTCTCGCTGTTGGCGTCGAGGATCGAGGCCAACGCGGTGTCCTTCGCCCCGTCGCGGTACGCGGCGGAGGCGAGCGCGTTCGTCGCCGCCGTCTGTCCGCCGCCGCCCTGGAGGGGAATCTGCGCCCCGGGCCTGAAGTCGAATCCGTCGTCCGCCACCGCTGCCCCCGTCGCTGTGCGTTCCTGCTCCTCGGTGCACCGATGAGCATATCGGCGGATCTCGCCCCATGGTCATGGGACAGGGAAATGCCGCCCACCGCAAGCGGGTTGGACGGGCGGCGTCCCGGAGTCAGCTCGATCTGCTCCCCTTCCCGGCCTGTTCGCGCACCTTGTCCGCGATCTGTGGGGGCATGGGTTCGTGGCGGGCGTAGGTCCGGGCGAAGCGGCCGGTGCCGTGCGAGACGGAGCGCAGCTCCACGGCGTAGCGGCCGATCTCGATCTCCGGGGTCTCGGCCCGCACCCGGGTGCGCCCGGGTCCGGCCTGTTCGGTGCCGACGACCCGGCCCCGGCGGCCGGCGAGGTCGCTCATGACGGGGCCGACGTACTCGTCGGGGATCTCCACGCAGAGCTCGGCGACCGGTTCGAGCAGATGGGTGCCGGCCCCGCTGGCGGCCTCGCGCAGGGCGAGGGCTCCGGCCGTCTGGAAGGCGGCGTCGGAGGAGTCCACCGAGTGCGCCTTGCCGTCGCGCAGGGTGACGCGGACGTCGACCAGCGGGTACCCGGCCGAGACGCCCCGGGTGGCCTGGGCGCGTACGCCCTTCTCCACCGAGGGGATGAACTGGCGGGGCACGGCGCCGCCGACGACCTTGTCGACGAACTCGATGCCGCTGCCGGGCGGGAGGGGTTCGACCTCGATCTCGCAGATGGCGAACTGGCCGTGGCCGCCGGACTGTTTGACGTGCCGGCCGCGTCCGGCGGCCGTGGCCGCGAAGGTCTCGCGCAGGCTAACCCGGTGCGGTACGGGGTCGACCTGGACCCCGTACCGGCTGCGCAGCCGCTCCAGGGCGACGTCCTGGTGGGCCTCGCCCAGGCACCACAGGACGAGCTGGTGGGTGTGCGGGTTCTGCTCCAGCCGCATCGTCGGGTCCTCGGCGACGAGGCGGGCCAGCCCCTGGGAGAGTTTGTCCTCGTCCGCCTTGCTGTGGGCCTCGACGGCGAGGGGGAGCAGCGGGTCGGGCATGGTCCAGGGCTCCATGAGGAGCGGGTCGTCCTTGGCGGAGAGGGTGTCGCCGGTCTCGGCGCGGGTGAGCTTCGCCACGCACGCCAGGTCACCGGCGACGCACCGCTCCAGGGTGCGCTGCTGCTTGCCGAAGGGCGAGCTGAGGGCGCCCAGCTTCTCGTCCACGTCGTGGTCCTCGTGCCCCCGGTCCGCGAGGCCGTGGCCGCTGACGTGCACGGTGGCGTCGGGGCGCAGGGTGCCCGAGAAGACGCGGACGAGGGAGACGCGGCCCACGTAGGGGTCGGAGGAGGTCTTGACGACCTCCGCGACGAGGGGGCCGTCGGGGTCGCAGGTGACGGCGGGCCGGGCGGAGCCGTCGGGGGCGGTGACCGGGACGGCGGCCCGTTCCAGGGGAGTGGGGAAGCCGCCGGTGATCAGTTCGAGGAGTTCCGTGGTGCCGAGGCCCTGGCGCGCGCCCTCGGCGGCGGGGGCCGCCATCAGGACGGGGTGGAAGGTGCCCCGGGCCACGGCCCGCTCCAGGTCGTCCACCAGCGTCTTGAGGTCGATGTCCTCGCCGCCGAGGTAGCGGTCCATCAGGCTCTCGTCCTCGCTCTGCGCGATGATCCCCTCGATGAGGCGGGACCGGGCGGCGCTGATGAGGTCGAGCTCGGCGGGGTCCGGGTCGCGCTCGACGCGGGAGCCCGAGGCGTACTCGTAGACGCGCTGGGAGAGCAGGCCGAGGAGCCCGGTGACGGGGGCGTGTCCGTCGTGGCCGGCGGGCCCGTACAGGGGGAGGTGGAGCGGGACGACGGCGTCGGGGTCGTCGGCGCCGAAGATCTCCCCGCAGACCGTCGTCATCTGCGCGTAGTCGGCGCGGGCGGCTTCGAGGTGGGTGACGACGATGGCCCGGGGCATGCCCACGGCCTCGCACTCGTCCCAGACCATGCGGGTGGCGCCGTCGATGCCGTCCGAGGCCGAGACGACGAAAAGGGCCGCGTCCGCGGCGCGCAGACCGGCCCTGAGTTCTCCGACGAAGTCGGCGTATCCGGGGGTGTCCAGGAGGTTGATCTTGATTCCGCCCCACTGGACGGGGACGAGGGAGAGCTGGACGGAGCGTTGTCGCCGGTGCTCGATCTCGTCGTAGTCGGAGACGGTGGCGCCGTCCTCGACCCGGCCGGCCCGGTTGACCGCTCCGGCGGTCAGGGCCAGCGCCTCGACCAGCGTGGTCTTGCCTGATCCGCTGTGGCCGACCAGCACGACGTTGCGTACGGAGGAGGGCCGGTCGGCCGTCGGTGCCCTGCCGGCGGCTCCGGTTTGGTGTGAGGTGGCTCCCATGGTGCTCGTGCCTCCCGCTGGTGACGGTGAGGACCCTCGACGGACCCTCGGAGGAGGAATACGGGGTTCTTCGAGCTTTGCACCGCTGTCACACGGCGTCCATACGTCGTACCGGCGACGGATGGGCGGGGCACGGCGGGGGTGCGGGCGGGGCACGGGCGGGGCACGGGAGCCCCCCTCGGGAGGGGTCCGCGACGTGACGCGCGGCTCACGTGGCCCGAACCGGTGGGTGCGCGGCGTCCGAGAGGCGCTCTGCTGGCTACGATGGGCCAGCCGGTGGCCGTGGTGGCCGTGCGGCCCAGCGACCCTCCGGGAAGGCCATGCTGAACAAGTACGCGCGTGCATTCTTCACGCGTGTTCTCACGCCATTCGCCGCTTTTCTGCTCCGGCGGGGGGTGAGCCCGGACGCGGTCACCCTGATCGGCACGGCCGGAGTGGTGGCGGGAGCGCTGGTCTTCTTCCCCCGGGGGGAGTTCTTCTGGGGCACCATCACCATCACCCTCTTCGTCTTCTCCGACCTGGTGGACGGGAACATGGCCCGCCAGGCCGGTGTCTCCAGCCGGTGGGGCGCGTTCCTCGACTCCACCCTGGACCGGGTCGCGGACGCGGCGATCTTCGGCGGCCTCGCGCTCTGGTACGCGGGCTCCGGGAACGACAACGTGCTGTGCGCGGTGTCGATCTTCTGCCTGGCCAGCGGCCAGGTGGTCTCGTACACCAAGGCCCGCGGCGAGTCGATCGGGCTGCCGGTGGCCGTCAACGGACTCATCGAGCGGGCCGAGCGGCTGGTGATCTCGCTGTTCGCGGCCGGTCTGTCCGGGCTGCAGATCTTCGGGGCGCCCTCGTGGATCGGCGTCCTGCTGCCGGCCGCGCTGTGGATCGTGGCCGTGGGCTCGCTCGTCACGCTGATCCAGCGGGTGGTCACCGTACGCCGTGAGGCCGCCGAGGCCGACGCCGCGGCCGCCGTCGCCGAGGGCGGTGCGGCCTGATGGGGACGACGCGGGACAAGCTGGTCGACGGGCTCTACGGGCTCGGCTGGGCCGGGGTCAAGAAGCTGCCGGAGCCGGCTGCCGTCGCCCTCGGCCGGCGGATCGCCGACTTCGTGTGGAAGCGGCGCGGCAAGAGCGTGCTGCGACTGGAGTCGAACCTGGCACGGGTCGTGCCGGACGCCGGGCCGGAGCGGCTGCGCGAGCTTTCGCAGGCCGGCATGCGGTCGTACATGAGGTACTGGATGGAGTCCTTCCGGCTGCCGACCATGGACCCGTCCCGGTTCGCCACGGAGGTCGAGTTCACGGACGAGCACCTGCTGCGCGACGCGGCGGCCTCCGGGCGCGGAGTCGTCGTCGCCCTGCCGCACCTCGCCAACTGGGACCTCGCCGGGGCCTGGGCCATCAGCCACATCGGCGTCCCCTTCACCACCGTCGCCGAACGGCTCAAGCCCGAATCGCTCTACGACCGCTTCGTCGCCTACCGGCAGAGCCTCGGCATGGAGGTGCTGCCGCACAACGGCGCCGCCGCCTTCGGCACCCTCGCCCGCCGGCTCCGCTCGGGCGGCATGGTCTGCCTGGTCGCCGACCGGGACCTGTCCGCCTCCGGTGTGGAGGTGGACTTCTTCGGCGCCCGGACGCGCATGCCCGCCGGGCCCGCGCTGCTGGCCCAGCAGACGGGGGCGCTGCTGCTCCCGGCCACCCTGCACTACGGCGACACGCCGAAGTTGTACGGCCGGATCCACCCGGCGGTGGAGGTGCCCGCGAGCGGGACGCGGATCGAGAAGACCGTGGCCATGACCCAGGCCCTGGCGGACACCTTCGCGTGGGGCATCGCCGAGCACCCGGAGGACTGGCACATGCTGCAGCGGCTGTGGCTCGACGACCTGGAGGAGCGCCCGTAGTGAAGATCGGCATCGTGTGCCCGTACTCGTGGGACGTGCCGGGAGGCGTCCAGTTCCACATCCGGGACCTGGCGGAGCACCTGATCCGCCTCGGCCACGAGGTGTCGGTGCTGGCCCCGGCCGACGACGAGACCCCGCTGCCGCCGTACGTCGTCTCGGCGGGACGGGCGGTGCCGGTGCCGTACAACGGGTCGGTGGCCCGGCTGAACTTCGGCTTCCTGTCGGCGGCCCGGGTGCGGCGCTGGCTGCACGACGGCACCTTCGACGTGATCCACATCCACGAGCCGACCTCGCCGTCCCTGGGCCTGCTGGCCTGCTGGGCGGCGCAGGGCCCGATCGTGGCGACCTTCCACACCTCGAACCCGCGCTCCCGGGCGATGATCGCGGCGTACCCGATACTCCAGCCCGCGCTGGAGAAGATCAGCGCGCGGATCGCGGTCAGCGAGTACGCGCGGCGCACCCTGGTGGAGCACCTGGGCGGGGACGCGGTCCTGATCCCCAACGGCGTCGACGTGGACTTCTTCGCCAAGGCCGACCCGAACCCCGCCTGGTCCGGGCAGACCCTCGGTTTCATCGGCCGCATCGACGAGCCCCGCAAGGGCCTGCCGGTGCTGATGGCGGCCTTCCCGAAGATCGTGGAGGCCTGCCCGGACGTACGGCTGCTCGTCGCGGGCCGCGGCGACGAAGAGGAAGCGGTGGCCTCCCTGCCGGCGCCGCTGCGCTCCCGCGTGGAGTTCCTCGGCATGGTCTCGGACGAGGACAAGGCGCGGCTGCTGCGCAGCGTCGACGTGTACGTCGCCCCGAACACGGGAGGCGAGAGCTTCGGCATCATCCTCGTCGAGGCGCTCTCGGCGGGCGCGCCGGTCCTGGCCTCGGACCTCGACGCGTTCGCGCAGGTCCTGGACCAGGGCGGGGCGGGAGAGCTCTTCTCGAACGAGAACGCGGACGCGCTGGCCGCGTCGGCGATCGCCCTCCTGCGGGACCCGGCCCGCCGCGCGGAACTCAGCGCCCGCGGCTCGGCGCACGTCCGCCGCTTCGACTGGTCCACGGTCGGCGCGGACATCCTCTCGGTGTACGAGACGGTCACGGACGGCGCGGCGGCGGTGGCGGCCGACGAACGCATCCCCCTCCGCACCCGCCTCGGATTCTCCCGGGACTCCGCGGAGTCCTGACTGGAGTTCAAGGTTCACCTCCCCGCAACGATGTGGATCACGCAGCCCAGGGGCTGGGCGCGGGGTGGGGCCACGGGCGATGGGGGCCGGGGGCGCGGGGAGCGGTAGTGTCGCCGCCCGTGATCGAAAACCTTGTCTGGACCGCCGTGGCGCTGGCCGTGGTCGGGGTGTACCTCAGTTGGACCGCCGGGCGGCTGGACCGGCTGCATTCGCGGATGGACGCCGCGCGGGCCGCGCTCGACGCGCAGCTCGTGCGGCGGGCCTCGGTGGTCCTGGAGGTCGCCACCTCCGGGGTGCTCGACCCCGCGTCCTCCCTCGTGCTGTACGAGGCCGCCCACGCAGCGCGGCAGGCCGAGGAGGAGCACCGGGAGGTCGCCGAGAGCGAGCTCAGCCAGGCCCTGCGGGCGGTGTTCGCCGACGTCGACCAGGTCGACGTGCTGAAGGCGGCGCCCGGTGGGGCCGAGGCCACCGAGGAGCTCGCGGAGGCCGTGCGCCGCGTGCCCATGGCCCGGCGGTTCCACAACGACTCGGTGCGCGCCGCCCGGGCCCTGCGCAGGCACCGCAAGGTCCGCTGGTTCCGGCTGGCCGGGCACGCGCCCTTCCCGTTGGCCTTCGAGATGGACGACGAGCCCCCGGCCGACCTCGCCGAACGGCCCGTGTAGGGCGCGGTCCAGGGCCGCCGGGGACAAAAGGAAGGAGCCACCGGCTCCACATTGGCCCTTGCTGTGGACTGGTCGATGGGGTTTTCTCGGTCAGGTAGAACCCGTAGCACCTGTCGTACCCGTCTTCTTTTCGAGTTTCCTTCGAGTGAGGTCATCCGTGAGCACGCTTCCCACCTCCCCCCAGTCCGCCGAGTCGGCCATCGGCACCTCGCGCGTCAAGCGCGGCATGGCCGAGCAGCTCAAGGGCGGCGTGATCATGGACGTGGTCAACGCCGAGCAGGCGAAGATCGCCGAAGATGCCGGCGCCGTGGCCGTCATGGCCCTGGAGCGGGTGCCCGCCGACATCCGCAAGGACGGCGGCGTGGCGCGCATGTCCGACCCGAACATGATCGAAGAGATCATCGAGGCCGTCTCGATCCCGGTCATGGCCAAGTCCCGCATCGGCCACTTCGTCGAGGCCCAGGTGCTGCAGTCCCTCGGTGTCGACTACATCGACGAGTCCGAGGTCCTGACCCCGGCCGACGAGGTCAACCACTCCGACAAGTGGGCGTTCACCACTCCCTTCGTCTGCGGCGCCACCAACCTGGGCGAGGCCCTGCGCCGCATCGCCGAGGGCGCGGCCATGATCCGTTCGAAGGGCGAGGCCGGCACCGGCAACGTCGTCGAGGCCGTCCGTCACCTGCGCCAGATCAAGAACGAGATCGCCCGCCTGCGCGGCTACGACAACAACGAGCTGTTCGCCGCCGCCAAGGAGCTGCGCGCCCCGTACGAGCTCGTCAAGGAGGTCGCCGAGCTCGGCAAGCTCCCGGTCGTGCTGTTCTCCGCCGGTGGCGTGGCCACCCCGGCCGACGCCGCCCTGATGCGTCAGCTCGGCGCCGAGGGCGTCTTCGTCGGCTCCGGCATCTTCAAGTCCGGCGACCCCGCCAAGCGCGCCGCCGCCATCGTGAAGGCCACCACCTTCTACGACGACCCGAAGATCATCGCGGACGCCTCCCGCAACCTGGGCGAGGCCATGGTCGGCATCAACTGCGACACCCTCCCCGAGTCCGAGCGCTACGCCAACCGCGGCTGGTAACCGGTCATGACCCCTACCCCCGTGATCGGTGTCCTGGCTCTCCAGGGCGACGTACGGGAGCACCTGATCGCCCTGGCCTCGGCGGACGCCGTGGCCAGGCCGGTCCGGCGTCCCGAGGAGCTCGCCGAGGTCGACGCGCTGGTGATCCCCGGCGGCGAGTCCACGACCATGTCGAAGCTCGCCGTGCTGTTCGGCATGCTGGAGCCGCTGCGCGAGCGCGTGGCCGCGGGCATGCCGGTCTACGGCACCTGCGCCGGCATGATCATGCTGGCGGACAAGCTCCTGGACGGCCGTGAGGACCAGGAGACGCTCGGCGGCATCGACATGATCGTCCGCCGCAACGCCTTCGGCCGGCAGAACGAGTCCTTCGAGGCGAAGGTCGACTTCGCGGGCGTCGAGGGCGGCCCCGTCGAGGGCGTCTTCATCCGCGCCCCCTGGGTCGAGTCCGTCGGCGCCTCGGCCGAAGTGCTGGCCACGTACGACGGCCACACGGTCGCGGTGCGCCAGGGCAACGTCCTCGCGACCTCGTTCCACCCCGAGCTGACCGGCGACGACCGTGTTCACGCCTACTTCGTCGACATGGTGCGCGCGGGGCTGTGACCCGGTCCCGGTAGGATCGGGGACGAACACTGTTGGTGACGCGAAGGAGACAGGCGGATGTCCGGCCACTCTAAATGGGCTACGACGAAGCACAAGAAGGCCGTGATCGATGCCAAGCGCGGCAAGCTCTTCGCGAAGCTGATCAAGAACATCGAGGTCGCGGCCCGTATGGGCGGCGCCGACATCGACGGCAACCCGACGCTCTTCGACGCCGTTCAGAAGGCCAAGAAGAGCTCCGTCCCGAACAAGAACATCGACTCCGCGGTCAAGCGCGGCGGCGGTCTCGAAGCCGGCGGCGCCGACTACGAGACGATCATGTACGAGGGCTACGGTCCGAACGGTGTCGCGGTGCTCATCGAGTGCCTCACCGACAACCGCAACCGCGCCGCCTCCGACGTCCGCGTCGCCATGACCCGCAACGGCGGTTCGATGGCCGACCCGGGCTCGGTCTCGTACCTGTTCAACCGCAAGGGCGTCGTCATCCTGCCCAAGGGCGAGCTGTCCGAGGACGACGTCCTGGAGACGGTGCTGGAGGCGGGTGCCGAAGAGGTCAACGACCTCGGTGACAGCTTCGAGATCATCAGCGAGGCCACGGACATGGTCGCCGTCCGCACGGCGCTCCAGGAGGCCGGCATCGACTACGACTCGGCCGACTCCAACTTCCTGCCGACCATGCAGGTCGAGCTGGACGAGGAGGGCGCGCGCAAGATCTTCAAGCTGATCGACGCGCTGGAGGACAGCGACGACGTGCAGAACGTCTTCGCCAACTTCGACGTCTCGGACGAGGTCATGGAGAAGGTCGACGCCTGAGCGGCGTCCACCGCTCGTACGCGGCACCGGCGGGCCGACGGGGACACACCCCGTCGGCCCGCCGTCGTGTTGCGCGCGATGTCAGTGGCGGCGGATAGCCTGCCTGCCACGGACAGGTGATCGAAGAACAGGGGGGTGGGCGGTGCGCGTACTCGGCGTGGACCCGGGACTGACGCGGTGCGGCGTCGGTGTCGTCGAAGGGGTCGCCGGCCGTCCCCTGGCCATGCTCGCCGTGGGGGTCGTACGCACGCCCCCCGATGCCGAGCTGGGCCACCGGCTCGTCGCCATCGAGCAGGGCATCGAGCAGTGGCTCGACGAGCACCGGCCCGAGGTCGTCGCCGTCGAGCGGGTGTTCAGCCAGCACAACGTCAGTACCGTGATGGGCACCGCCCAGGCGAGCGCCGTGGCGATGCTGTGCGCGGCCCGCCGCGGCATACCCGTCGCGCTGCACACCCCGAGCGAGGTCAAAGCCGCCGTGACCGGCAGCGGCCGGGCCGACAAGGCCCAGGTCGGCGCCATGGTCACCCGGCTGCTGCGGCTCGCGGCCCCACCCCGACCGGCCGACGCCGCCGACGCGCTCGCCCTCGCCATCTGCCACATCTGGCGGGCCCCCGCCCAGAACCGCCTCCAGCAGGCGGTCGCCCTGCACACCTCGAAAGGCCGTACCCGATGATCGCCTTCGTCAGCGGCCCCGTGGCCGCCCTCGCCCCCACCGTGGCCGTGATCGAGGTCGGCGGCGTGGGCATGGCCGTCCAGTGCACTCCGAACACCATCGCCGCCCTGCGCACGGGGGAGCACGCCAAGCTGGCGACCTCCCTCGTCGTCCGGGAGGACTCGCTGACGCTGTACGGCTTCGCCGACGACGACGAGCGCCAGGTCTTCGAGCTGCTCCAGACCGCCAGCGGGGTCGGGCCCCGGCTGGCCCAGGCGATGCTCGGCGCGCACAGCCCCGACGCCCTGCGCCTCGCGGTGTCCACGGGGGACGAGAAGGCGCTGACGGCCGTCCCCGGCATCGGCAAGAAGGGCGCGCAGAAGCTGCTGCTGGAGCTCAAGGGGAAGCTCGGACAGCCCCTGGGCGCGAGCGGCCTCGTCGGGGCGCAGCGGGCGGCCGCCGCCGGGCCCGCCCCGTGGACGGAGCAGCTCGCCGCCGCGCTGATCGGCCTCGGGTACGCGTCGCGGGAGGCCGAGGAAGCGGTGTCGGCGGTGACCCCGCAGGCCGAGGCCGCCATCGCCGCAGGGGGGTCGGCCCCCGTACCGCAGCTGCTGCGGGCCGCCCTCCAGTCCCTGAACCGGGCCCGCTGAGTCGGCCGGGCCGCGCCCACCGGGCCCCGGGCCGGCCTCGGCCGCTGCCGCGGGCTCAGCCCGCGGAGCCGGGTGCGCGGCCCGCAGACGACAGACCACCGCACGACCGAGAAGGCAGACTGACACCGTGAACCGGTACGACGAGAGCGACGCCGAGACCGAGCGACTCGTCGCGGCAGCCGCCGACGGCGAGGACACCGCCGTCGAGGCGGCGCTGCGGCCCAAGGACCTCGGCGAGTTCGTCGGCCAGGAGAAGGTCCGCCAGCAGCTGGACCTCGTCCTCAAGGCCGCCCGCCAGCGCGGCGCCACCGCGGACCACGTCCTGCTCTCCGGCGCCCCCGGGCTCGGCAAGACCACCCTGTCGATGATCATCGCGGCCGAGATGGGCGCGCCGATCCGGATCACCTCCGGCCCCGCCATCCAGCACGCCGGCGACCTCGCCGCGATCCTCTCCTCCCTCCAGGAGGGCGAGGTCCTCTTCCTCGACGAGATCCACCGCATGTCCCGGCCCGCCGAGGAGATGCTCTACATGGCCATGGAGGACTTCCGCGTCGACGTGATCGTCGGCAAGGGTCCCGGGGCCACCGCCATCCCCCTGGAACTGCCGCCGTTCACCCTCGTCGGTGCCACCACCCGCGCCGGGCTGCTGCCCCCGCCGCTGCGGGACCGCTTCGGATTCACCGGCCACATGGAGTTCTACGCCCCCGAGGAGCTGGAGCGGGTGATCCACCGCTCCGCCCGCCTCCTCGACGTGGAGATCGACACCGTCGGCGCGGCGGAGATCGCCGGCCGCTCCCGGGGCACCCCGCGCATCGCCAACCGGCTCCTGCGCCGGGTGCGCGACTACGCGCAGGTCCGGGCCGACGGCGTGATCGACCGAGCGGTGGCCGCGAGCGCGCTCCAGGTGTACGAGGTGGACGAGCGCGGCCTGGACCGGCTGGACCGGGCGGTGCTGGAAGCCCTCCTCAAGCTGTTCGGCGGCGGCCCCGTCGGGCTCTCCACCCTCGCCGTCGCCGTCGGCGAGGAGCGCGAGACGGTCGAGGAGGTCGCCGAGCCCTTCCTGGTCCGCGAGGGTCTGCTCGCGCGCACGCCGAGGGGCCGGGTGGCGACGCCCGCCGCCTGGGCCCACCTGGGACTGGTTCCGCCCGGGCACGGCGGGAGCGGACCAAGCGGACAACAGGGCTTGTTCGGGGCCTGACGGCGCGGAGGTTCGACCCCTCAGGAACTGCGGTGCCATGCTGGGCGTTGTTCCATCGGTGCGGACTCGCCTAGACTCCGCCGATGCCGACCTTTCGGGTCGGCATGCCCACCCCCGTAGAAATGGCCGCCGTCCGCGTGCGGTCGTGCGAAGGATCTCCGTCCCGTGAACAGTAGTCTCGTGACCTTCCTCCCGTTCATCGTGCTCATCGGGGCGATGTTCCTGATGACCCGTTCGGCGAAGAAGAAGCAGCAGGCGGCCGCGCAGATGCGCGATCAAATGACGCCCGGCACCGGGGTCCGCACCATCGGCGGCGCGTACGCCACGGTGAAGGAGGTCGGTGACGACACCGTCACCCTGGAACTGGCCCCCGGGGTCCACGCCGTCTTCGCGAAGAACGCCATCGGTGCCGTCCTGGAGGACGCGGAGTACAACCGCATCGTCCACGGCATCCACGACGACGCGGCGAGCGACACGCCGGTCGTCCCGGACGACGCGTCCTCGCTGACCGGTACCCCCGAGTCGGGTCCGGCCGAGGACGGCGAGGCGCCCAAGCTCGACCTGGGCAAGAAGGACGGCGATTCCAAGGACGGCGAGGCCGGCAAGGACGGCAAGGCCGACGGCGAGGCTGGCGCGAAGTAGCGCTCGGCAGGGGACCGCGCAGGCGCCCGACCGGCGACCGACGCGGTCCCCGTCCGTGACACTTCTGCGGGGGCAGGGGTCCCCACCACACATTTCGTGGCCGTCCGCGCGCTGACCCGGCGCGGGACGGTTGGACAGGGAGAAACGACAAGGTGGCAGCACCGAAGAAGGGCCGGCGGCCCACGGGGGCTCAGGGGAGGCCGGGGCGCGCCCTGGCGATCATCCTGATCGCGATGGTGGCGCTCACCGCGGGGATGTTCCTCTCCCAGCAGACGACTCCCCGGCTCGGCATCGACCTCGCCGGCGGAACGAGCATCACGCTCAAGGCCAAGAGCGAGCCCGGCAAAGAGAACGCCGTCAACGAGACCAATATGAACACGGCGGTCGGCATCATCGAGCGCCGCGTGAACGGTCTCGGCGTGTCGGAGGCGGAGGTCCAGACCCAGGGCCGCGACCACATCATCGTCAACATCCCCAAGGGGATGAACGAGAAGCAGGCGCGCGAGCAGGTCGGCACCACCGCCCAGCTGTACTTCCGTCCCGTGCTCGCCTTCGCGGACGGCGCCCCCGTCGCCCCCGAGGGAACGCAGAGCCCGAGCCCCTCCCCGAGCGCCTCCGGTGCCCCGAAGGCCGAGGACGGCAACAAGGCCAGTCCCTCCGCCACCCCGTCGTCCAGCGCCACTTCCCAGGGCCGCGCGCTCAGTGAGGCCCTCAAGGCCCCGAACGCCCCCACTCCCTCGCCCTCGGCGAGCGAGTCGAAGAAGGCAGACGACAACAAGGCTCCGACGCCGTCCGCGCCGCCCACGGGCGACGAGGCCGCCGCGGCCGCGCTCCAGGCCAAGTTCGCCGCCCTCAACTGCGCCGACGAGGCGCAGCGCGCCGCCGTCGGCAAGGGCGTCAAGCCGGAGGAGCCGACGCTCGCCTGTGGCAAGCGCGGCGAGGCCTGGGGCAAGTGGGTGCTCGGTCCGGCCGCCGTCGAGGGCAAGGACGTCAAGAGCGCCAAGGGCGTCATCGACCCGCAGGCCGGCGGCTGGATCGTCACCATGGACTTCAACGACCGCGGCTCCGACGCGTTCGCCAAGGTCACCGGTGAGCTCGCCGCCAAGCAGTCCCCGCAGAACCAGTTCGCGATCGTGCTCGACGGCGACGTGGTCTCCGACCCGTCCGTCAGCACCGCGATCATGGGCGGCAACGCCCAGATCTCCGGCGGCTTCACCCAGCAGTCCGCGCAGGACCTGGGCAACATGCTCTCGTACGGCGCGCTCCCCCTGTCCTTCCAGGAGGACAGCGTCACCACCGTCACCGCCGCGCTCGGCGGCGAGCAGCTGCGGGCGGGTCTGATCGCGGGCGCGATCGGCCTCATCCTCGTGGTGATCTACCTGCTGGTCTATTACCGCGGCCTGGCGTTCATCGCGATCATCTCGCTGCTGGTGTCGGCGATCCTGACCTACACGATCATGGCGCTGCTCGGAAAGGGCATCGGCTTCGCGCTGAACCTGCCCGCCGTCTGCGGCGCGATCGTGGCGATCGGCATCACGGCGGACTCGTTCATCGTGTACTTCGAGCGGATCCGCGACGAGATCCGCGAGGGCCGCACCCTGCGTCCGGCCGTCGAGCGCGCCTGGCCGCGGGCCCGGCGCACCATCCTCGTGTCCGACTTCGTGTCGTTCCTGGCGGCCGCGGTGCTGTTCATCGTCACCGTCGGCAAGGTGCAGGGCTTCGCCTTCACGCTGGGTCTGACCACCCTGCTCGACGTGGTCGTGGTGTTCCTCTTCACCAAGCCGGTCATGACCCTGCTCGCGCGGACGAAGTTCTTCTCCAGCGGTCACCCGTGGTCCGGGCTGGACCCGAAGCGGCTGGGTGCCAAGCCCCCGCTGCGCCGGTCCCGCTCCACCGGTTCCGCCCCCGCCCCCGTCGAAGCAAAGGAGGCGTGAGAGATGTCGAAGCTGGGAGATCTCGGCGCCAAGCTGTACCGCGGTGACGTCGGCTACGACTTCGTCGGCAAGCGTTTCCTCTGGTACGGCGTTTCCATCCTGATCACCATCACGGCGATCGTGGCCCTGGCCGTTCAGGGCCTCAACATGGGCATCGAGTTCAAGGGCGGTGCCGTCTTCACCACGCCGAAGACGGCCGTCTCCGTCGCGCAGGCGACCGAGGACGCGGAGAAGGCCTCGGGCCACGACGCGATCGTCCAGGAGCTCGGCACCGGCGGCCTGCGGATCCAGATCTCCGGCGTCGACACCGACGCCGCGACCGAGGTGAAGAAGCAGCTCGCCACCGACCTCAAGGTCACCGAGGCCGACATCAACGCGGATCTGGTCGGCCCCAGCTGGGGCTCCCAGATCGCCAACAAGGCCTGGACCGGCCTCGGCATCTTCATGGTGCTCGTGGTCATCTACCTCGCCATCGCCTTCGAGTGGCGCATGGCGGTCGCGGCCCTGATCGCCCTGATCCACGACCTCACGATCACGGTCGGCGTGTACGCGCTGGTCGGCTTCGAGGTCACCCCGGGTACGGTCATCGGCCTGCTGACCATCCTCGGTTACTCCCTCTACGACACCGTCGTCGTCTTCGACGGTCTCAAGGAGGGGTCGAAGGACATCACCAAGCAGACCCGCTGGACGTACAGCGAGGTGGCCAACCGCAGCATCAACGGCACGCTGGTCCGCTCGATCAACACCACCGTCGTGGCACTGCTCCCGGTCGCCGCGCTGCTGTTCATCGGTGGCGGCTTCCTGGGCGCCGGCATGCTGAACGACATCTCGCTGTCGCTGTTCGTCGGCCTCGCGGCCGGTGCGTACTCCTCGATCTTCATCGCGACCCCGCTGGTCGTGGACCTCAAGGAGCGCGAGCCGGCGATGAAGGCCCTCAAGAAGCGGGTGCTCGCGAAGCGGTCGGCCTCGGCGGCGCGTGGCGAGTCCGGCGACGAGGGCTACGGGTCCGGTGACGACCAGCAGGTCGTGGCACAGGGCCGCCCGGGACGGCGCCGGTGACGGCCCCGCTGTCCGAGGACGTACGGGCGCTGCTGCTCGGCCGGATCAAGGACGTCCCGGACTACCCGAAGCCGGGCGTGATGTTCAAGGACATCACCCCGCTGCTGGCGGACCCGAAGGCGTTCGCCGCGCTGACGGACGCGCTGGTGGAGCTGGCGGGCCGGTACGGCGCGACGAAGATCGTCGGACTGGAGGCGCGCGGGTTCATCCTGGCGGCCCCGGTGGCCGTGCAGGCCGGGATCGGCTTCGTGCCCGTGCGCAAGGCCGGGAAGCTGCCGGGGGCCACGCTCGCGCAGTCCTACGAGCTGGAGTACGGGACCGCGGAGATCGAGATCCACGCGGAGGATCTGGCGGGCGGTGACCGGGTCATGGTCATCGACGACGTGCTGGCCACCGGTGGTACCGCGGAGGCGTCGCTGGAGCTGATCCGGCGGACCGGGGCGGAGGTGGCCGGGGTGGCGGTGCTGATGGAACTGTCGTTCCTGCCCGGGCGGGCCAAGCTGGCCGGGGCCCTGGCAGGGGCTCCGTTGGACGCGCTGATCGTCGTCTGACGGTCGTTGCTCGCGGAGCGGCGGGTGTCCGGGGCCTCCCGGGCGCCCGCCGCTTTCGCGTGCGGAGCCGCTGCGGGAGCTCCGCCCCCGGACCCCCGCGCCTCAAACGCCGGCGGGGCTGACTAGCCTCCCGCGCCTCGAACGGCCGGGAGGCCGGAACTGGTACGCGCGGCTGAAAATACTCCCCGGGTGGGCTCGGGGAACGGGGGCGGCGAACCCTCGCTACCATGGTTTATCCGGACCTGACCGGGGCACCGGATCCGCTTTGAGGAGTGCTCTTGCCAGACGAGGTCCAGCCACTCTCCGCCGCGCAGCCCGATCCGCAGGCCGAGCCGGCCGCGGCGCCCGCCGCCACGCCCCCGCCGGTCAAGCCCGGGTCGGCGAAGTCGGCCGGGTCCTCCAACCGGGTGCGGGCCCGCCTCGCCCGGCTCGGGGGGCAGCGTTCCAACCCGTACAACCCGGTCCTGGAACCGCTCCTGCGCATAGTCCGCAGCAACGACCCCAAGATCGAGACGGCGACGCTGCGCCAGCTGGAGCAGGCCTACCAGGTCGCGGAGCGCTGGCACCGCGGCCAGAAGCGCAAGAGCGGCGACCCGTACATCACCCACCCGCTCGCGGTGACCACCATCCTCGCCGAGCTCGGCATGGACCCGGCCACCCTGATGGCCGGCCTGCTGCACGACACCGTCGAGGACACCGAGTACGGGCTGGAGGACCTGCGCCGCGACTTCGGCGACGCCGTGGCCCTGCTCGTCGACGGCGTCACCAAGCTCGACCGGGTCAAGTTCGGCGAGGCCGCCCAGGCGGAGACCGTCCGCAAGATGGTCGTCGCCATGGCCAAGGACCCGCGCGTCCTGGTCATCAAGCTCGCCGACCGGTTGCACAACATGCGCACCATGCGCTACCTCAAGCGGGAGAAGCAGGAGAAGAAGGCCCGCGAGACCCTTGAGATCTACGCCCCGCTGGCGCACCGGCTGGGCATGAACACCATCAAGTGGGAGCTGGAGGACCTCGCCTTCGCGATCCTGTACCCCAAGATGTACGACGAGATCGTCCGGCTGGTGGCCGAAAGGGCCCCCAAGCGCGACGAGTACCTGGCCGTCGTCACGGACGAGGTGCAGACCGACCTACGGGCGGCGCGGATCAAGGCCACCGTCACCGGCCGGCCCAAGCACTACTACAGCGTCTACCAGAAGATGATCGTCCGCGGCCGTGACTTCGCGGAGATCTACGACCTGGTGGGCATCCGCGTCCTCGTCGACACCGTCCGGGACTGCTACGCGGCCCTCGGCACGGTGCACGCGCGCTGGAACCCGGTCCCGGGCCGGTTCAAGGACTACATCGCGATGCCCAAGTTCAACATGTACCAGTCGCTCCACACGACGGTCATCGGGCCCAGCGGCAAGCCGGTCGAGCTCCAGATCCGCACCTTCGACATGCACCGCCGGGCCGAGTACGGCATCGCCGCGCACTGGAAGTACAAGCAGCAGACCGTGGCGGGCACCTCCAAGGTCCGCACCGACGTCCCCCAGACCGCCAAGAGCAGCGCGGGCCACGACACGGTCAACGACATGGCGTGGCTGCGCCAGCTGCTGGACTGGCAGAAGGAGACCGAGGACCCCGGCGAGTTCCTCGACTCGCTGCGCTTCGACCTCTCCCGCAACGAGGTCTTCGTCTTCACGCCCAAGGGCGACGTCATAGCGCTGCCCGCCGGCGCCACCCCCGTGGACTTCGCGTACGCCGTCCACACCGAGGTCGGCCACCGGACGATAGGGGCCAGGGTCAACGGCCGGCTCGTCCCGCTGGAGTCCACCCTCGACAACGGCGACCTCGTCGAGGTCTTCACCTCCAAGGCCGAGGGCGCCGGTCCCTCCCGCGACTGGCTCGGCTTCGTCAAGTCCCCGCGGGCCAGGAACAAGATCCGCGGCTGGTTCTCCAAGGAGCGCCGCGACGAGGCCATCGAGCACGGCAAGGACGCCATCGCGCGGGCCATGCGCAAGCAGAACCTGCCGATCCAGCGCATCCTCACCGGCGACTCCCTGGTCACCCTGGCGCACGAGATGCGCTACCCCGACATCTCCTCGCTGTACGCGGCCATCGGCGAGGGTCACGTGGCCGCGCAGGGCGTCGTGCAGAAGCTGGTGGCGGCCCTCGGCGGCGAGGAAGCAGCCAACGAGGACATCGAGGAGAGCATCCCGCCGGCGCGGGGCCGCGCCAAGCGGCGCAGCAACGCCGACCCGGGCGTCGTCGTCAAGGGCGTCGACGACGTGTGGGTCAAGCTGGCCCGCTGCTGCACCCCGGTACCGGGCGACCCGATCATCGGGTTCGTCACGCGGGGCAGCGGCGTATCGGTCCACCGCGCGGACTGCGTCAACGTGGACTCGCTCTCCCAGCAGCCCGAGCGGATGCTGGAGGTCGAGTGGGCGCCCACCCAGTCCTCGGTCTTCCTGGTGGCCATCCAGGTGGAGGCGCTGGACCGGTCCCGCCTGCTGTCGGACGTCACCCGCGTCCTGTCGGACCAGCACGTGAACATCCTGTCGGCGGCCGTCCAGACCTCCCGCGACCGGGTGGCCACCTCGCGGTTCACCTTCGAGATGGGCGACCCGAAGCACCTGGGTCACGTCCTCAAGGCCGTCCGGGGCGTCGAGGGCGTGTACGACGTCTACCGCGTGACCTCGGCCAGGCGCCCGTAGCCGGCCGGGACCCGCACACGACGGTGGGCGCCACCCCCGAGGGGGTGGCGCCCACCGTCGTGTGCGCGGTGTCCGGGGCGGTCAGCCGCCGAACTCCTCCAGGCCCTTGAGCGCCTGGTCCAGCAGAGCCTGGCGGCCCTCCAGCTCACGCGCCAGCTTGTCGGCCTTGGCGTTGTTGCCGGCGGCGCGCGCGGCATCGATCTGCTGGCGCAGCTTGTCCACCGCGGCCTGGAGCTGACCCGTCAGACCGGCCGCGCGGGCCCGCGCCTCCGGGTTCGTACGGCGCCACTCGCCCTCCTCGGCCTCCTGGATGGCCCGCTCGACCGTGTGCATCCGGCCTTCGACCTTGGGCCGGGCGTCGCGCGGCACGTGGCCGATGGCCTCCCAGCGCTCGTTGAGGGAGCGGAAGGCGGCCCGGGCCGCCTTCAGGTCCGTCACCGGGAGGAGCTTCTCGGCCTCGTCGGCCAGCTCCTCCTTGAGCTTGAGGTTCTCCACCTGCTCGGCGTCACGCTCGGCGAAGACCTCGCTGCGGGCCGCGAAGAACACGTCCTGCGCGCCGCGGAAGCGGTTCCACAGGTCGTCCTCGGACTCGCGCTGCGCCCGGCCGGCCGCCTTCCAGTCCGCCATCAGCTCGCGGTAGCGTGCGGCCGTCGGACCCCAGTCGGTCGACTTCGACAGCGCCTCGGCCTCCGCGACCAGCTTCTCCTTCACCTTGCGGGCGTCCTCGCGCTGCGCGTCGAGCGAGGCGAAGTGGGCCTTGCGGCGCTTGGAGAAGGCGGAGCGGGCGTGCGAGAAGCGGTGCCAGAGCTCGTCGTCCGATTTGCGGTCCAGGCGCGGCAGACCCTTCCAGATGTCCACCAGGGCGCGCAGCCGCTCGCCCGCACTGCGCCACTGGTCGCTCTGTGCCAGCTGCTCGGCCTCGACGACCAGCGCGTCCTTGGCCGCGCGGGCCTCGTCCGTCTGCTTGGCCCGCTGGGCCTTGCGCTCCTCGCGCCGGGACTCGACGGTCGAGACCAGCTTGTCCAGCCGTACCCGCAGAGCGTCGAGGTCGCCGACGGCGTGGTGCTCGTCCACCTGCGTGCGCAGGTGGTCGATCGCCGTCTGGGCGTCCTTGGCGGACAGATCAGTGGTCCGCACCCGCTTTTCGAGGAGGCCGATCTCGACCACCAGGCCTTCGTACTTGCGCTCGAAATAGGCCAGGGCCTCCTCGGGGGTGCCCGCCTGCCACGAGCCGACGACCTTCTCGCCCTCGGCAGTACGCACGTACACGGTGCCCGTCTCGTCGACTCGGCCCCACGGGTCGCTGCTCACAGCGCCTCCTCCACCTGATGCCTGCGAGGGGTTCTCCCCCTGGGCATCGTCCACAGTTTCCTGGGGCGGGCCGCGCCCGCCCTGCACAACGCCAACATAGGCGACCGCCGGGCCGGCTGTCCGCATCCCGCACGACGGAATATCGACGTGCGGGCGGGAGAGCGGCCTGGCCCGGGGCCGCCGCGGGCCGTCAGTTCTGGGTCACGGAACCCTTCTCGATCTTGACCTCGTTCTTCGGGGCGCCGTCCTGGCCGCCGTCCGCCGTACCGGCCTTGGCGACCTCCTCCAGGACCTTCAGGCCGGCCGCGTCGATCGTGCCGAACGGGGTGTACGAGGGCGCCAGCGGGCTGTCCTTGTAGACGAGGAAGAACTGGCTGCCGCCGGAGCCGGGCTGGCCGGTGTTGGCCATCGCCACGGTGCCCGCCGGGTAGACGACCTGGCCCTGCTCGTTCGCCTTGCCGAGGGCGTCGAGGTTCTCGTCCGGGATGGTGTAGCCGGGGCCGCCCGTGCCGGTGCCCTTCGGGTCGCCGCACTGGAGCACGAAGATCCCGCCGGTCGTGAGGCGGTGGCACTTCGTGTTGTCGAAGTAGCCCTTGTCGGCGAGCGACTTGAAGGAGTTGACGGTCTGCGGGGTCTTCGCCGCGTCCATCGTGAAGTTGATGTCGCCCGCGCTCGTCTTCAGCGCGAAGGTGTACTTCGCCTTCTGGTCGATCGCCATCTCCGGCGACGGGGACTGCTGCGGCGTCGGCTCGGCCGACGGGCTCGCGGCGGGGTCGGCCGCCTGGTCCTTCTTGTCCGTGTCGAAGACACCGCCCACGACGAGGCCGACCAGCGTCGCGACCACCACGGCCGCCGCCGCGCCGATCACGGCCGCACGGCGGCGGGCCTTCTGCCGGGCCTCGGCCCGGCGCTGCTGCTGGCGCTCGTACTTCTCCCTGGCGAGCTGTCGCCGTCGCTGATCGCTCGTGACCACCGGGTCGTCTCCTTGTGCGTCTCTGGTACTGCTGTCCGGGCTGGGCTAGGCCGTACCGTATATGGGTTCGCTGTGTAATGAGCGGCGCCGGTAGGCTCTGAGCAGCAGCATTCGGATCTGCAGCCTCCCACCGGACGACGATTGAGGACGAACGTGCTGATTGCCGGGTTCCCCGCCGGGGCCTGGGGGACCAACTGTTACGTGGTCGCCCCCGCCGCCGGTGAGGAGTGCGTCATCATCGACCCCGGCCACCAGGCCGTCCAGGGCGTCGAGGAGACGCTGAGGAAGCATCGGCTCAAGCCCGTCGCGGTCGTGCTGACCCACGGCCACATCGATCATGTGGCCTCGGTGGTCCCGGTGTGCGGAGCACACGACGTCCCGGCCTGGATCCACCCGGAGGACCGCTACATGATGAGCGACCCGGAGAAGGCCCTCGGCCGCTCCATCGGGATGCCGCTCATGGGCGAGCTCACCGTGGGGGAGCCGGACGACGTCCGCGAGCTGACCGACGGGGCCGCCCTGCGATTGGCCGGAATGGATTTCTCCGTCGCGCACGCGCCGGGCCATACCAAGGGGTCGGTGACCTTCAGGATGCCCGAGCTCGCCGACGTCCCGCCGGTGTTCTTCTCGGGAGACCTGCTCTTCGCCGGCTCCATCGGACGCACCGACCTGCCCGGCGGCTCCCACGCCGAGATGCTCGACTCGCTGGCCCGGGTGTGCCTGCCGCTCGACGACTCGACCGTGGTCCTCTCCGGACACGGTCCCCAGACCACCATCGGCCGCGAGCGCGCGACCAACCCGTACCTGCGGGAAGTCGCCGCCGGCCCCAGGGGCGGTACGGCCGCCCCGCGACGAGGAATGTGACGAGAGCTTCGTGAGCACCTTCAAGGCCCCCAAGGGCACGTACGACCTGATCCCGCCGGTCTCCGTGAAGTACCTGGCGGTGCGCGAGGCCATCGCCGCCCCGCTGCGCAACTCCGGCTACGGCTACATCGAGACGCCCGGCTTCGAGGACGTCGGCCTCTTCGCCCGCGGTGTCGGCGAGTCCACCGACATCGTCTCCAAGGAGATGTACGCCTTCGAGACCAAGGGCGGCGACCAGCTGGCCCTGCGTCCCGAAGGCACCGCCTCGGTGCTGCGCGCGGCCCTGGAGGCCAGCCTGCACAAGCAGGGCAACCTGCCGGTCAAGCTCTGGTACTCGGGCTCGTACTACCGCTACGAACGCCCGCAGAAGGGCCGCTACCGCCACTTCTCGCAGGTCGGCGCCGAGGCGATCGGTGCCGAGGACCCGGCGCTGGACGCCGAGCTGATCATCCTGGCCGACCAGGCCTATCGTTCGCTGGGCCTGCGCAACTTCCGGATCCTGCTGAACTCGCTGGGCGACAAGGAGTGCCGCCCGGTCTACCGGGAGGCGCTCCAGTCCTTCCTGCGCGGGCTCGACCTCGACGCGGAGACCGTCCGCCGGGCCGAGATCAACCCCCTGCGGGTGCTCGACGACAAGCGGGCCGACGTGCAGAAGCAGCTGGGGGGCGCGCCGATGCTGCGGGACTACCTGTGCGACGCCTGCAAGGCCTACCACGAGGAGGTCCGGTCGCTGATCACCGAGGCCGGGGTCCCCTTCGAGGACGACGAGAAGCTGGTGCGCGGGCTGGACTACTACACCCGGACCACCTTCGAGTTCGTCCACGACGGCCTGGGCTCGCAGTCCGCCGTGGGCGGCGGCGGCCGCTACGACGGCCTGTCCGAGATGATCGGCGGACCGGCTCTGCCGTCCGTGGGCTGGGCGCTGGGCGTCGACCGCACGGTGCTCGCCCTGGAGGCGGAGGGCGTCGAGCTGGACCTCCCCGCCACCACGTCGGTGTTCGCGGTGGCGCTGGGCGACGAGGCCCGGCGGGTGCTGTTCGGCAAGGTCACCGAGCTGCGGCGGGCCGGGATCGCGGCGGACTTCTCCTACGGCGGCAAGGGCCTCAAGGGCGCCATGAAGGACGCCAACCGCTCGGGCGCCCGGTTCGCCGTGGTCGCCGGCGAGCGGGACCTCGCCGAGGGCGTGGTGCAGCTCAAGGACATGGAGGCCGGCGAGCAGACGGCGGTGCCGCTGGCCGATCTCGTCGAGACGGTCCGGGCCCGCCTGGCCTGAGCACGACCCGGTCGCGGACGCGGCGCGGACGGGGCGGGAGAGCCATTCTCCCGCCCCGTCCTTATCCCGGTCGAACGGCCGACGGCATGCCCCGTACGGCACAATGGCCGGTGCTTGATCACCTTGCAGATGTGGAGCGGGCGGGTATGACGACAACGAGCGCCGGCGGGGACACCGCCCCGCGGACGTACGGCGGGAGCCGGGCCCTGGCCCTGCTGCTGGTCATCACGGGGGCCGCGGGTCTGCTCGCCGCCTGGATCATCACGATCGACAAGTTCAAGCTGCTGGAGGACCCGAACTTCACCCCGGGCTGCAGCCTGAACCCGATCGTCTCCTGCGGCAACATCATGAAGAGCGACCAGGCGGCCGTCTTCGGCTTCCCGAACCCGATGCTGGGCCTGGTCGCCTACGGCATGGTGGTCTGCGTCGGCATGAGCCTGCTGGCCGGAGCCCGCTTCCGCCGCTGGTACTGGCTCACCCTCAACGCGGGCACCCTGTTCGGCGTCGTCTTCTGCGCCTGGCTGACCTACCAGTCGCTGTACAACATCAACTCGCTGTGCCTGTGGTGCTGCCTCGCCTGGGTCGCCACGATCTTCCTGTTCTGGTACGTGACCTCGTACAACGTGCGCGAGGGGATGCTGCCGGCCCCCGGCTGGCTGCGGGCGTTCCTGGACGAGTTCACCTGGGTGGCGCCCGTGCTGCACGTCGGGATCATCGGCATGCTGATCCTGACCCGCTGGTGGGACTTCTGGACCTCCTGAGCCGCCGCCGCCCGGCCGGGACTGTCGGTGGCCTCGCATAGGCTTCCTGTGTGGAACCAGACCTGTTCACCGCAGCCGCCGAAGAGCGCCGGGCGAAGGATCCCGCGAGTTCTCCGCTCGCCGTCCGGATGCGCCCGCGCACCCTGGACGAGGTGGTCGGCCAGCAGCACCTCCTCAAGCCGGGCTCGCCGCTGCGGCGACTGGTGGGGGAGGGCGCCGGAGGTCCGGCCGGTGCCTCGTCGGTGATCCTGTGGGGTCCGCCCGGCATCGGGAAGACCACCCTGGCCTACGTGGTCAGCCAGGCGACGCAGAAGCGGTTCGTCGAGCTGTCCGCCATCACGGCGGGCGTCAAGGAGGTCCGGGCCGTCATCGAGGGCGCCCGCCGCGCGGCCGGAGGATACGGCAAGGAGACCGTCCTCTTCCTCGACGAGATCCACCGTTTCAGCAAGGCGCAGCAGGACTCCCTGCTTCCTGCCGTCGAGAACCGCTGGGTGACGCTGATCGCGGCGACCACCGAGAACCCGTACTTCTCGATCATCTCCCCGTTGCTCTCCCGGTCGCTGCTGCTCACCCTGGAACCGCTGACGGACGAGGACCTGAGCGCGCTGATGCGCCGCGCGCTCACGGAGGAGCGCGGCCTCGGCGGGGCCGTGTCCCTGCCGGCGGACGCGGAGGCGCACCTGCTGCGGATCGCGGGCGGCGACGCCCGGCGGGCGCTGACGGCCCTGGAGGCGGGGGCCGGCTCCGCCATCGCCAAGGGCGAGGACGAGATCTCCCTGCGGACGGTGGAGGAAGCCGTCGACCGCGCGGCCGTCACGTACGACCGGGACGGCGACCAGCACTACGACGTGGCGAGCGCGCTCATCAAGTCGATCCGGGGTTCGGACGTCGACGCCGCGCTCCACTACCTGGCGCGGATGATCGACGCGGGGGAGGACCCGCGGTTCATCGCCCGACGCCTGATGATCTCGGCGAGCGAGGACATCGGCCTGGCGGATCCGACGGCCCTGCCGATCGCGGTGGCCGCCGCCCAGGCGGTGGTCCTGATCGGCTTCCCGGAGGCCGCGCTGACCCTGAGCCACGCCACGATCGCCCTCGCGCTGGCCCCGAAGTCGAACACGGCCACGACCGCGATCGGCGCGGCGCTCGCCGACGTACGGGCGGGGCTGGCCGGCTCCGTGCCGCCCCATCTGCGGGACGGCCACTACAAGGGCGCGGCCAAGCTGGGACACGCGCAGGGGTACGTGTACCCGCACGACGTACCGGGGGCCATCGCAGCCCAGCAGTACGCCCCGGACGAGATCCACGGCAGGCGGTACTACGAGCCGACGCGGTACGGAGCCGAGGCGCGCTACGCGGACGTCGTGGAGAAGGTGCGGGAACGGCTGCGCGGCGGTTCCTGAGCGGGCCCGGTCCGGAAATCCGGGGCTCCTGAGCGGCCCCCGGCCCGGGGAGGCCGGGGCCCGGGACCGGCGGGAGCGGGCTCGTCCGTCAGCGGTGGGAGGCGGCCGAGAACAGCGTGCGCATCGCCCGGCGGAGGCCGCGGACGTCCGCGACCGGCTCCGGGAAGTCGAAGCGGGCGTCGAAGGGGGCCGAGCCGCCGCCGGTGAAGCGGACACGCAGACCGAGTCGGTCCAGGGCGAGGGGGACGGCGGTCGCGCCCCGTGCCTCCCGGTGGCCCAGCAGGCCGGCCAGTCCGCCGAGCCGGTCGCCGTGGGAGGCGTGCAGGTGCTGGAGCAGCTCCGTCTCGTGGGCGACCATCGGGTCCGGCTCCGCCGCCGCCAGGTCGTCCGGATCCACGTGCTCGGCGCCCCACAGGTCGTCCACCGAGATCTCGCCGACCTCCAGCCGCAGCATCATCCAGGCCGGGCGGACGGAGCGGGGGTGCTCGGCCGGCTCGCTCAGCCCCAGCAGTTCGCCCACCGGGTGGCGCTCCGCGAGCAGCGCCGCGCAGGCCGCGCGATCGTCCCCGCGCACCGGTGTCAGCCACCCGGCCAGCCACGCGCGGCCTCGGATACGATGGGGCACGGACACCGGCGCCACGTCCGTGATCTCGATCACGGCGGTGAGGTCGTCGTCCTGGGCGTGAGCGGCTGCCCTGGCAGCCGCGGATTCCCCGGAAACAAGGAGAATCACGTCCCCGTCCGGGGTGACGGTCCGTGCGGCCGGCATCCCCGTCCCGAACTCGTCGGGTTCGTGCGTGTCACGAGCACCCGGCAGGGTGAGGGATACTGAGGCGTTGGACTCTACGAGGGTTCGTACGCGTTCGGCTCCGGTGAGCTGCCGAACGCCTTCCCTGGGACGCGGCTGACCTTGCCTATCGTCGTCGAAAGCAGATTCCGTTTCGTTGGAATCTGAACTTCGATGCGCACTGGGCAGGGGGATCCCATGTGGTCGAGACATTACGTCCTCCTCGCTAAGGTAAGCCTCACCTAACTTACATGGAGGTAGGTTCCACGTGAACCAGAAGCGACCCAAGGTCAAGAAGTCGCGTGCCCTCGGCATTGCGCTGACCCCGAAGGCCGTCAAGTACTTCGAGGCCCGCCCCTACCCGCCGGGCGAGCACGGCCGTGGCCGCAAGCAGAACTCGGACTACAAGGTTCGTCTGCTGGAGAAGCAGCGTCTGCGCGCTCAGTACGACATCTCTGAGCGTCAGATGGCCCGCGCGTACGACCGCGCCAAGAAGGCCGAGGGCAAGACGGGCGAGGCGCTGGTCGTCGAGCTCGAGCGTCGTCTCGACGCCCTGGTCCTGCGTTCGGGCATCGCCCGCACCATCTACCAGGCCCGCCAGATGGTCGTTCACGGCCACATCGAGGTCAACGGTGACAAGGTCGACAAGCCGTCGTTCCGTGTCCGCCCGGACGACGTCGTGACCGTGCGCGAGCGCAGCCGCGAGAAGGTTCCGTTCCAGGTTGCCCGTGAGGGTGGCTACGCAGGCGAGGGCGAGACCCCGCGCTACCTGCAGGTCAACCTGAAGGCCCTGGCCTTCCGCCTGGACCGCGACCCGAACCGCAAGGAAATCCCGGTCATCTGCGACGAGCAGCTCGTCGTCGAGTACTACGCCCGCTGACGCAGGCGTAGCCCTCACAGGCTGGTCGAAGCCCGTCGTCCCCTCCGGGGGGCGGCGGGTTTCGCGTGGGCCCGGCGCGTCGGAAGGGCCTGCGTGCGCAGCACCAGGGCCTCGCGGGGCACCGACCGCCCGGCGGCGGCGTACGCGGCGTACCGCTCGGCGCCCAGCACCCTCGCCCGCCCGCCCCTGGCACATCGGCACGTCGCTGTTCAGTTCCCGACCTCCCCGTAGCGCCCGGACGCGCGGCGTACAAGCGATCGCCGTCGACCGCGGAATTCCGGTACGGCCGGGGATCTCCGGCGCGATAGGGTCGTAGGGCGAATCCTCCTGCAGTTCAGGTACAGACAGAGAGCGGTGCGACGTGTCCGGTGGAGAGGTGGCCGGGATCCTCGTGGCCGTCTTCTGGGCCATCCTGGTCTCCTTCCTCGCCGTCGTGCTGGTGAGGCTGGCCCAGGTGCTCAGGGCGACCACCAAGCTGGTGGCCGAGGTGACCGATCAGGCGGTGCCGCTGCTGGCCGACGCCTCCACGACCGTCCGCTCCGCGCGCACCCAGCTGGACCGGGTCGACGCCATCGCGAGCGACGTCCAGGAGGTCACCTCCAACGCCTCCGCGCTGTCCTCCACCGTGGCCTCCGCCTTCGGCGGCCCGCTGGTCAAGGTCGCGGCGTTCGGCTACGGCGTCCGCAGGGCGCTGGGCCGGACGGACGAGGCGCAGCCGCCCGCCAAGAAATCCCGACGCACCGTGATCGTCGGCCGTACGGTGCCGGCGGCCGGGCGCCGCAAGCAGAAGGGCTGAGACCGCCGATGTTCCGCCGAGCCTTCTGGTTCACCGCCGGCGCGGCCGCCGGCGTGTGGGCCACCACCAAGGTCAACCGTCAGCTGAAGAAGCTGACGCCCGAGAGCCTCGCGGCGCAGGCTGCCGACAAGGCCGTGGAGGCGGGCCACCGCCTCAAGGATTTCGCCCTCGACGTCAAGGCGGGAATGACGCAGCGCGAGGACGAGCTGAACGACGCACTGGGGCTGACCCAGGATCCCGACCGCCCCGACAACGTCACCGCCCTCCCCGGGCAGCGACGGCTGCGGGCCCTCGGGAACGACACGACCGACCACCGACCGAAGTTCACGTACGACCGGAATGAGGACCACTGATGGAGTCGGCTGAAATCCGCCGCCGCTGGCTGAGCTTCTTCGAGGAGCGCGGTCACGCCGTTGTCCCTTCGGCGTCGCTCATCGCGGACGACCCGACTCTTCTGCTGGTCAACGCGGGCATGGTCCCCTTCAAGCCGTACTTCCTCGGCGAGACCAAGCCCCCGGCCCCCCGCGCCACCAGCGTGCAGAAGTGCGTCCGGACGCCGGACATCGAAGAGGTCGGCAAGACCACCCGCCACGGCACGTTCTTCCAGATGTGCGGCAACTTCTCCTTCGGCGACTACTTCAAGGAAGGCGCCATCAAGTACGCCTGGGAGCTGCTCACCGGCTCCGTGGCGGACGGCGGCTACGGCCTGGAGCCGGAGAAGCTGTGGATCACCGTCTACCTCGACGACGACGAGGCCGAGACGATCTGGCGCGACGTCATCGGCGTCCCCGCCGAGCGGATCCAGCGCCTGGGCAAGAAGGACAACTTCTGGTCCATGGGCGTGCCCGGCCCCTGCGGCCCGTGCTCGGAGATCAACTACGACCGCGGCCCCGAGTTCGGCGTCGAGGGCGGCCCGGCCGTCAACGACGAGCGCTACGTGGAGATCTGGAACCTGGTCTTCATGCAGTACGAGCGCGGCGCCGGCGACGGGAAGGAAGACTTCCCGATCCTCGGTGACCTGCCGTCGAAGAACATCGACACGGGCCTGGGCCTCGAACGTCTCGCGATGATCCTGCAGGGCGTGCAGAACATGTACGAGACCGACACCCTGCGCGTCGTCATGGACAAGGCCACCGAGCTCACCGGTGTCCAGTACGGGGCCGCCCAGGGCACCGACGTGTCGATGCGCGTGGTCGCCGACCACATCCGCACCTCCGTGATGCTCATCGGCGACGGCGTCACCCCCGGCAACGAGGGCCGCGGCTACGTGCTGCGCCGGATCATGCGCCGAGCCATCCGCAACATGCGCCTCATGGGCGCCACCGGTCCGGTCGTCCAGGACCTCGTCGACGTCGTGATCGACACGATGGGGCAGCAGTACCCGGAGCTCGTCACCGACCGCAAGCGCATCGAGACCGTCGCGCTCGCCGAGGAGGCCGCCTTCCTCAAGGCCGTCAAGGGCGGCACCAACATCCTCGACACCGCCGTGACCGAGACCAAGGCCGCCGGCGGCACGGTCCTCTCCGGCGACAAGGCGTTCCTGCTCCACGACACCTGGGGCTTCCCGATCGACCTGACCCTGGAGATGGCGGCCGAACAGGGCCTCTCCGTGGACGAGCCCGGCTTCCGCCGCCTGATGCAGGAGCAGCGCGACCGCGCCAAGGCCGACGCCAAGGCCAAGAAGACCGGCCACGCGGACATGTCCGCGTACCGGGAGATCGCCGACGGGTCCGGCGCCACCGAGTTCACCGGCTACGCCACCACCCAGGGCGAGTCCACCATCGTCGGCCTCCTGGTCAACGGCGTCTCCGCGCCCGCCGCCTCCGAGGGCGACGAGGTCGAGGTCGTCCTCGACCGCACCCCGTTCTACGCCGAGGGCGGCGGCCAGCTCGCCGACCAGGGCCGCATCAAGCTCGACACGGGCGCCGTCATCGAGATCCGCGACGTCCAGCAGCCGGTCCCGGGCGTCTCCGTGCACAAGGGTTCCGTCCAGGTCGGCGAGGTGACGGTGGGCGCCTCCGCGTACGCCGCCATCGACGTGAAGCGCCGGCGCGCCATCGCCCGCGCCCACTCGGCCACCCACCTGACGCACCAGGCGCTGCGCGACGCGCTGGGCCCGACGGCCGCTCAGGCCGGTTCCGAGAACTCGCCCGGACGCTTCCGCTTCGACTTCGGTTCGCCGAACGCCGTCCCCGGCACGGTCCTCACCGACGTCGAGCAGAAGATCAACGACGTGCTTTCCCGCGAGCTCGACGTGACCGCCGAGATCATGAGCATCGACGAGGCGAAGAAGCAGGGCGCCATCGCCGAGTTCGGCGAGAAGTACGGCGAGCGCGTGCGCGTCGTCACCATCGGCGACTTCTCGAAGGAGCTGTGCGGCGGCACGCACGTCGGCAACACCGCCCAGCTGGGTCTGGTGAAGCTGCTCGGCGAGTCCTCCATCGGCTCCGGCGTGCGCCGCGTCGAGGCCCTCGTGGGTGTGGACGCGTACAACTTCCTCGCCAAGGAGCACACGGTCGTCGCCCAGCTCCAGGAGCTGGTCAAGGGCCGCCCCGAGGAGCTGCCGGAGAAGATCGCCTCCATGCTCGGCAAGCTGAAGGACGCCGAGAAGGAGATCGAGAAGTTCCGCGCGGAGAAGGTCCTCCAGGCCGCCGCCGGGCTCGCCCAGAACGCCCAGGACATCCACGGCGTCGCCCTCGTCGTGGGCCAGGTGCCGGACGGCACCGGCGCCGACGACCTGCGCAGGCTGGTCCTCGACGTCCGCGGCCGCATCCCTGGCGACCGCCCGGCCGTCGTGGCCCTGTTCACCGTGGCGAACGACCGCCCGCTGACCGTCATCGCCACCAACGAGGCCGCCCGCGAGCGCGGTCTCAAGGCCGGCGACCTGGTCCGTACGGCCGCCAAGACCCTCGGCGGCGGCGGTGGCGGCAAGCCGGACGTCGCCCAGGGCGGTGGCCAGAACGCGGCCGCCGTGCCGGAGGCCATCAGCGCCGTCGAGCGCCTCGTCGTCGAGACGGTCTGACGATGGCACTGCGCCGCGGCCGCCGCCTCGCGATCGACGTAGGGGACGCCCGGATCGGGGTCGCTTCCTGCGACCCCGACGGGGTCCTGGCCACACCGGTGGAAACGGTGCCCGGCCGGGACGTCCCCTTCGCCCACCGGCGGCTGCGGCAGCTCGTCGAGGAGTACGAGCCCCTTGAGGTCGTGGTCGGTCTGCCCCGTTCGCTCAGCGGACGGGAGGGGCCGGCCGCGGTCAAGGTGCGCGCCTTCGCGAACGAACTCGCCAAGGGCATCAAGCCGGTGACGGTGCGTCTGGTGGACGAGCGGATGACCACGGTCACCGCCGCCCAGGGCCTGCGGGCCTCGGGGAGGAACGCGAAGAAGGGCCGTTCGGTCATCGATCAGGCAGCCGCTGTGGTGATCCTTCAGAACGCTCTTGAGACCGAACGGGTATCAGGTAATCCGCCCGGCGAGTGCGTCGAAGTGGTTGTCTGATCGCGATACGGTAACGTTCCGCGCGATGAGACGGCATTCGAACAGCCGTCGCCCACCACCAAAGAGGCGGAACCGGGTGTCGCGGAAGACGTAGCCCGCGGCCTTCGTCTCGCGGCTCTAGGGGACCGATGACTGAGTATGGACGGGGCCGAGGCCCCGAACCGTGGCACCCCGAGGACCCTCTGTACGGGGACCAGGGGTGGACCGGGCACCAGACCCAGCAGGGCCAGGTGCCGTACGGCGACGGTTCGGGAGCGGACTATCCGCAGGAGCCGCAGTACCAGCAGCAGTACCCGGAGCAGCAGTACGCCCCGCAGCAGCCGCACCAGCACGCGCAGCAGCCGCAGTACCAGCAGCAGTACCCCCAGCCTCCGCAGTACGCCGAGCAGCAGCACGCGTACGCCCCGCAGCAGCAGTACGCCCAGCCCCAGCAGCCGGTCTACGACGGCCAGGGCTGGGACACGGGCCAGGGGCAGTACGTCGCCGCCGCGCAGACCGACGCGTACGGCGGCGTGGACCCGTACTCCCAGCAGCCGGTCAGCGGCTACCCCGGCGAGACCCCGGACCTCTACACCACAGCCGAGGCCTACCCGCCGCCGCAGCCCCCCGGCCGCCGCCACCTGGAGCCGGAACCGGTCGAGGACTGGCAGGACGCCGACGCGGCGGCCGAGGAGACCGACCGCGACCCCGGCGACGACGGCGACGACGGCCCCGGCGGAGGCCGCCGCTCCGGCCGCTCCAAGGGCGGCAAGGGCGGCAAGCCCAAGCGGCGCAGCGGCGCGGCCTGTCTGATCTCGTCCCTGGTCATCGTCGGCGTGCTCGGCGGCGGCGGCTACTACGGCTACACCTTCCTCCAGGACAAGTTCGGCGCGGCCAAGGACTTCGCGGGCACCGGCACCGGCGAGATCGTCGATGTCGAGATCCCCAAGGGCGCCGGCCTCGGGCAGATGGGCCGCATCCTCAAGGAGGCGGGCGTCGTCGCCAGCGCCCAGGCGTTCGTCGACGTCGCGAAGGCGCTGCCGAGCGACAAGGCCATCCAGGCGGGCGTCTACCCGCTGCGGAAGAAGATGTCCGCCGCGGCGGCCATCGAGGTCATGAGCGACCCCAGCAAGCTGAACGTCATCACCGTCACCGAGGGCATGCGCAACGCCCGGGTGTACGAGGCGATCGACAAGAAGCTGGGCAAGCCGGACGGGACCACCAAGGACATCGCGCTGCGCGAGGCCAAGAACCTCGGCCTGCCGGCCTGGGCCGGCAACGATCAGCGGCTCATCGACCCGCTGGAGGGCTTCCTCTTCCCGGCGCGCTACGACCTCAGCAAGGACAGCACCCCCGAGTCCCTGCTCAAGGAGATGGTCAAGAACGCGAGCGACAAGTACGCGGAGCTGGGCGTCGAGAGCAAGGCCAAGGAACTGGGCCTGGAGAACCCGCTCCAGGTGGTCACGGTCGCCAGCCTCGTCAACGCCGAGGGCAAGAACCACGACGACTTCCGCAAGATGTCCGAGGTCGTCTACAACCGGCTGAAGAAGACCAACGACGTCACCAACCGGCGGCTGGAGTTCGACTCGACGTACAACTACCTCAAGGGCAAGAGCGACCTCAACTTCTCCCTCAAGGAGGCCAGGGCGCTCGAACACCCCTACAACACGCACAACGTCCAGGGCCTGCCCCCCGGCCCGATCGGGAATCCCGGCGCGGACGCCCTGACCGCTACGCTCGACCCCGACCAGGGCGGCTGGATGTTCTTCGTGTCGGTGGACGGCGAGAAGACGACGTTCACCCAGACCTACGCGGAGCACCAGAAGCTCGCCGCGGAGTTCCAGGAGCGGCAGAAGCAGAAGAACGGCGGGTAGGCAAGGCATGTCACGCACAAGGGCCGCGGTGCTGGGTTCGCCCATCGAGCACTCCCTCTCACCGGTGCTGCACCGCGCCGCCTACCAGGAGCTCGGCCTCGCCGACTGGTCGTACGACCGGTTCGAGATCGACGAGGCCGCGCTCCCGGAGTTCGTCACCGGCCTGGGCCCCGAGTGGGCCGGACTGTCGCTGACCATGCCGCTCAAGCGCGCGGTCATCCCGCTTCTCGACGGCATCAGCGACACGGCCGCCTCGGTGGAGGCGGTCAACACGGTCGTCCTCACGCCGGACGGTCGCCGCCTCGGCGACAACACCGACATCCCGGGCATCGTGGCCGCGCTCCACGAGCGGGGCATCGAAAAGGTGCCGTCCGCCGCGATCCTCGGCGCCGGCGCCACCGCCTCCTCGGCGCTCGCCGCGCTCTCGCGGATCTGCTCCGGCGAGGTCACGGCGTACGTCCGCTCGCGGACCCGGGCGGACGAGATGCGCGGGTGGGGCGAGCGGCTCGGCGTCCCCGTCCGGACGGCCGACTGGTCCGAGGCGGCCGGGGCGTTCACCGAGCCGCTGGTGATCGCGACCACCCCGGCGGGGACGACGGACGCCCTGGCCGCGTCCGTGCCGGCGGCGCCCGGAACCCTCTTCGACGTCCTTTACGACCCCTGGCCCACCGGCCTCGCGGCGGCCTGGTCGGAGCGCGGCGGCACGATCGTCGGCGGGCTGGACCTCCTCGTCCACCAGGCCGTGCTCCAGGTCGAGCGGATGACGGGCCGGCCCCGCGCCCCGCTGGCGGCGATGCGTGCCGCGGGCGAGGCCGCGCTCGCGGCCCGGCACTGAATCTGCGATTCCGGCCGGCCCCGTCCGACAGTTGGACCGGAGGGCGGCGCACCGGCCCGGACATGGGAGGATCGGGTGAGGCGGGTCCGGGCCGCGCACCCGATCGCGCCGTCGCTGTACCAGGCGCGAGCATGAGGAGCATCGTTGAGCAGGTTGCGTTGGCTGACCGCCGGGGAGTCGCACGGACCGGCGCTGGTTGCGACGCTGGAGGGACTTCCCGCCGGCGTCCCGGTCACCACGGCGCTGGTGGCCGAGCACCTGGCCCGGCGCCGGCTCGGCTACGGCCGCGGTGCCCGGATGAAGTTCGAGCAGGACGAGATCACCTTCCTCGGTGGCGTCCGCCACGGGCTGTCGCAGGGTTCCCCCGTCGCGGTGATGATCGGGAACACCGAGTGGCCGAAGTGGGAGACGGTCATGTCGGCCGACCCGGTCGACCCGTCGCTGCTCAAGGACACCGGCCGCAACGCGCCGCTGACCCGCCCGAGGCCCGGCCACGCCGACCTCGCCGGCATGCAGAAGTACGGCTTCGACGAGGCCCGGCCGATCCTGGAGCGCGCCAGCGCCCGTGAGACCGCCGCCCGCGTCGCCCTCGGTGCCATCGCCCGGTCCTTCATCAAGGAGACCGCGGGCATCGAGATCGTCTCGCACGTGGTGGAACTCGCCGCGGCCAAGGCCCCGTACGGCGTCTACCCGACCCCCGCCGACGTCGAGCGGCTCGACGCCGATCCGGTCCGCTGCCTCGACGCCGACGCGAGCAAGGCGATGGTCGCCGAGATCGACCAGGCGCACAAGGACGGCGACACCCTCGGCGGCGTCGTCGAGGTCCTCGCCTACGGCGTGCCCGTCGGGCTGGGCTCGCACGTGCACTGGGACCGTCGTCTCGACGCCCGCCTCGCCGCCGCCCTGATGGGCATCCAGGCCATCAAGGGCGTGGAGGTCGGCGACGGCTTCGAACTCGCCCGCGTGCCCGGCTCGCAGGCGCACGACGAGATCGTCTCCACCCCCGAGGGCCTCAAGCGCACCTCCGGCCGCTCGGGCGGCACCGAGGGCGGTCTGACCACCGGTGAGCTGCTGCGCGTACGGGCCGCCATGAAGCCGATCGCGACCGTGCCGCGCGCCCTGGCGACCGTGGACGTCGCCACCGGGGAGGCGACGGTGGCGCACCACCAGCGCTCCGACGTGTGCGCCGTGCCGGCCGCGGGCATCGTGGCCGAGGCCATGGTCGCCCTGGTGCTGGCCGACGCGGTCGTGGAGAAGTTCGGCGGCGACTCGGTCGGCGAGACCCGGCGCAACGTCCGCTCCTACCTCGACCACCTGCAGATCCGATGACCGGCGGACCACTGGTCGTCCTCGTCGGCCCGATGGGGTCCGGCAAGTCCACGGTGGGGTCGCTGCTCGCCGAGCGGCTCGGCGTCGGCTACCGGGACACGGACGCCGACATCGTCGCCGCCGAGGGGCGGGAGATCTCCGACCTCTTCGTCGACGAGGGCGAGCCGTACTTCCGCGAGCTGGAGCGGCGGGCGGTCGCGGCCGCCGTCGCCGAGCACACCGGAGTCCTCGCCCTCGGCGGCGGCGCCGTCCTCGACGAGGGCACCCGCGAACTGCTCGCGGGCCGGCCCGTCGCCTACCTCTCGATGGACGTCGAGGAAGCGGTACGGCGCGTCGGCCTCGGCGCCGCGCGCCCCCTGCTCGCCGTCAACCCGCGCCGCCAGTGGCGCGAGCTGATGGACGCCCGGCGCCCCCTGTACACCGAAGTCGCGCGCGTCGTGGTGGCCACCGACGACCGCACCCCCGAAGAGGTCGCCCAGGCGGTCCTCGACGCTCTGGAGTTGAAGGACGTATGACAGACCAGGTGACGCGGATCCAGGTCGGCGCGAGTGCCGGACACGACGCGTACGACGTGCTGGTCGGCCGGCAGCTGCTCGGCGAGCTCGGCTCCCTGATCGGTACCAGGGCCCGGCGCGTCGCGGTGATCCACCCCGAGGCGCTGGCCTCGACCGGTGAGGCCCTGCGCGACGACCTGGCCGAGCAGGGCTTCGAGGCGGTCGCCATCCAGGTGCCGAACGCCGAGGAGGCCAAGACGGCCGAGGTCGCCGCCTACTGCTGGAAGGCGCTCGGCCAGTCCGGCTTCACCCGCACCGATGTGATCGTCGGCGTCGGCGGGGGAGCCACCACCGACCTCGCGGGCTTCGTCGCGGCCACCTGGCTGCGCGGGGTGCGCTGGATCGCCGTACCCACCACCGTCCTCGCGATGGTGGACGCGGCCGTCGGCGGCAAGACCGGCATCAACACCGCCGAGGGCAAGAACCTGGTCGGCGCCTTCCACCCGCCGGCCGGTGTGCTGTGCGACCTGGCGGCGCTGGACTCGCTGCCGGTCAACGACTACGTCAGCGGCCTCGCCGAGATCATCAAAGCCGGCTTCATCGCCGACCCGGTGATCCTCGACCTGATCGAGGCGGACCCGCAGGCGGCGCGTACGCCGGCCGGCCCGCACACCGCCGAGCTCATCGTGCGCTCCATCCGGGTCAAGGCCGACGTGGTGTCGAGCGACCTCAAGGAGTCCGGACTCCGCGAGGTCCTCAACTACGGCCACACCCTCGCGCACGCCATCGAGAAGAACGAGCGCTACAAGTGGCGGCACGGCGCGGCGGTGTCGGTGGGCATGGTCTTCGCGGCCGAGCTCGGCCGGCTCGCCGGCCGCCTCGACGACGCGACGGCCGACCGGCACAAGGCGGTGCTCGCCTCCGTGGGCCTGCCGCTGACCTACCGCGGCGACCAGTGGCCCAAGCTGCTGGAGACCATGAGGGTCGACAAGAAGTCCCGGGGCGACCTGCTGCGCTTCATCGTCCTGGACGGGCTGGGCAAGCCGACCGTCCTGGAGGGTCCCGACCCGGCGGTGCTGGTGGCCGCGTACGGAGAGGTCGCCGCGTGAGCGGGGCCGCGCGCCGGGTGCTGGTGCTGAACGGCCCGAACCTGGGCCGGCTCGGCTCGCGCGAACCGGATGTGTACGGGGCCACCTCGTACACCGGGCTCGTGGAGAGCTGCCGCACGTTGGGCGCGGAGCTCGGCTTCGACGTCGAGGTCCGCGAGACCAACGACGAGGGCGAGCTCGTGCGCTGGCTGCACGAGGCGGCGGACGGCAGGATCCCGGTCGTGATCAACCCGGGGGCCTTCACGCACTACTCCTACGCCATGCGGGACGCGGCCGCGCAGCGCACCGCGCCGCTGATCGAGGTGCACATCTCGAACCCGTACGCCCGCGAGGAGTTCCGGCACACCTCGGTCGTCGCCGCGGTGGCGACCGGGACCGTGGCGGGCTTCGGCATCGGGTCGTACCGGCTGGCGCTGCGCGCGCTGGCGGACGAGATCTCCGCCTGAGTTCGCGTACCGCGACGCCGGTGGACGGCCGGGCCTGCGGGGTCATATAACGTTCTCGCATCAGTCGCCGGAACGAGACGGAGTGGCAGCGGATGCACCAAGGAGTGGGGGGCGGGGGCGCGGGCCGGTGGCAGCAGGGGCCGCCCCCGGTGGCGCCCCAGCAGCCGCCGATACCCCCGGCGCAGGGCTGGCACGGCGCGGCCGCGCACCAGCCGAGCCCCGCGCCGGGGCATCAGTCAGGCCCCCCGGAGGGGCAGCAGCCGGGGCATCAGCCGGGTCCGCCGTCAGGCCATCAGCCGGGGCACCAGGCAGTTCCTCCGCCGGGGCACCACGCCGGGCACCGGCCGGGGACCTCGGGCCAGGTCCCCGTCGTGCCGGTGCCGGAGGCCACGGGGCACGTTCCGCTGCCGCCCGCCGTGGCCGGTACGGGTGGGGCCACCCTCGCGGTGCTGCTCATCGGGCCGGCCGGCGCGGGCAAGACCACCGTGGCCCGGCACTGGGCGAGCACCCGGCCGGTGCCGACGGCCCACGTCAGCCTGGACGACGTCCGGGAGTGGGTGTGCTCGGGCTTCGCCGACCCGCAGGCGGGCTGGAACGAGTTCTCCGAGGCGCAGTACCGCCTCGCCCGCCGCACCTGCGGCTTCGCCGCCCGCAACTACCTGGCGAACGGCATCTCCTGCATCCTCGACGACGCGGTCTTCCCGGACCGCCCCGTCGTCGGGCTCGGCGGCTGGAAGCGGCACGTGGGCCCGGCCCTGCTGCCCGTCGTCCTGCTGCCCGGTCTGGAGATCGTCCTGGAGCGGAACGCGGCGCGCTCCGGCAACCGCAGGCTCTCCGACGAGGAAGTCGCGCGCATCCACGGTCGGATGGCGGGCTGGTACGGCTCCGGACTTCCGATCATCGACAACTCGCAGCTCGACGTGGAGGGCACGGCCCGCGCCCTCGACGAGGCCCTCGCGCGGGCACTGGCGGCCCCGGGCGGCTGGTGACCGCGCAGAAGGCCGTGCGGTGCCTGTCCAGGCGCAGGTGTCGTCGCCCGTTCCGGTGGCGGGCCGGGGCGCGGGCCCCTGGTCCGGCCCCGGTCGGACGCGCTCGCCGGGCCGGATACGTGCCGCGCTCGTAGGCTCGAATGCATGTCAGACGTGTACGCCGCCCGCCGGGACCTGCTTCGCGACCGCTGCGCCGCCGCCGGGAACGCCGCCGCACTGATCACGCGTCCGTCGAACGTCCGCTACCTGTCCGGGGCCTCGCCCTCGGGCGCCGTCCTGCTCGTCGCGCCCGCCCAGGACATGGTGTTCTGCGGCGGCACGCCCTCCGGTGAGGCCGACGAGGGCCGTCTGGACGAACGCCTGCGGCTCTCGGTGCTGTCGGGCCCGGGCGGCGACCCGGCCGTCGCCGCCGCGGACATGGCCGCCGCCGTACGCGCCGACTCGCTGGCGGTGGAGGAGCACCACCTGACGGTGGCCCGGCACCGGGCCCTGCGCGCCGTGGCGCCGAACCTGCGCCTGACGGACCTCGGTACGGCGGTGGAGCAGCAGCGCCTGGTCAAGGACGAGGAGGAGATCGCCTGCCTGCGGATCGCCGCCGAGATCGCCGACCAGGCGCTCGGCGAGCTCCTGGAATCGATCCTGGTCGGGCGCACCGAGCGGCACCTGGCGCTGGAGCTGGAGCGGCGGCTCGTCGACCACGGCGCGGACGGGCCCGCGTTCCCCACCTCGGTGGGCACCGGCCCGCACTCCGGGCGGTCCCGGCACCGGCCCTCCGACCGGAGGGTCGAGGAGGGCGACTTCCTCACCGTCTGCCTCGGCGCCAACTACCGCGGCTACCGGTGCGAGATCGGGCGTACCTTCGTGATCGGCACCACCCCGGCCGACTGGCAGATCGCGCTGTACGAACTCGTCTTCGCCGCCCAGCGGGCGGGCCGGGAGGCCCTGCTGCCGGGAGCCGCGTACCGCGACGTGGATCATGCGGCACGGTCCGTACTGGACTCCGCGGGGCACGGGGAGGCCCTCGCTCCGTGCACCGGACACGGCGTCGGTCTCGAAATCGACGAGGACCCGCAGCTTGCACCTACGGCCATGGGTAAACTGGACGCTTGCGTGCCGGTCACCGTCGAACCGGGGGTTCACCTCCCGGGCCGGGGAGGTGTCCGGATCGATGACACGCTCGTCGTACGCCCCGAGGCGGACGGCGGTCCCGAGCTACTCACCATTACGACCAAGGAGCTGCTCGCGCTCTAGCCCGCCCGCCGGGCTGTGCGCGCACCCGTGGTCTTCCAGTGCAGGAGATTCCGCAACCGTGGCTTCCACGAACGACCTCAAGAACGGCATGGTGCTGAAGCTCGACGGGGGCCAGCTCTGGTCCGTCGTCGAGTTCCAGCACGTCAAGCCCGGCAAGGGCCCGGCCTTCGTGCGCACCAAGCTCAAGCACGTGCTCTCCGGCAAGGTCGTCGACAAGACCTTCAACGCCGGCACCAAGGTCGAGACCGCCACGATCGACCGCCGTGACATGCAGTTCTCGTACATGGACGGCGACTACTTCGTCTTCATGGACATGGACACCTACGACCAGCTGATGGTCGACAAGAAGGCCGTCGGCGACGCCGCGAACTTCCTGATCGAGGGCTTCACCGCCTCGGTGGCGCAGCACGACGGCGAGGTGCTCTACGTCGAGCTCCCGGCCGCGGTCGAGCTGAAGATCCAGCACACCGACCCGGGCGTCCAGGGCGACCGCTCCACCGGCGGCACCAAGCCCGCCACCCTGGAGACCGGTTACGAGATCCAGGTCCCGCTCTTCGTCACCACCGGCGAGACGGTCAAGGTCGACACCCGCACCAGCGACTACCTCGGCCGGAAGAGCAACTAACCCGTGGCTGCTCGGAGCAATGCGCGCAAGCGCGCCTTCCAGATCCTGTTCGAGGCCGACCAGCGCGGGGTCCCCGTGCGCGAGGTGCTCGCGGACTGGATCCGCCACGCGCGGTCGGACGACCGGCAGCCGCCGGTCAGCGCCTACACGATGGACCTCGTCGAGGGGTACGCCGACAAGGTGAACCGCATCGACGACCTGATCGTCACCTACGCCGTGGACTGGGAGCTCGACCGCATGCCGGTCGTGGACCGCAACATCCTGCGGCTGGGCGCCTACGAGCTGATCTGGGTGGACGACACCCCGGACGCCGTGGCCATCGACGAGGCCGTCCAGCTGGCCAAGGAGTTCTCGACGGACGAGTCCCCCTCGTTCGTGAACGGTCTGCTGGCCCGTTTCAAGGAGCTGAAGCCGAACCTGCGCCGCGAGTAGTCTCCGGTGCATCGGTCGTGCCCAGGGCCCGCAGCGCGCACGCGCGGCGGGCCCTGGGCACGTCCGGCGCGGCCGGCGGCGCGGCGGCCCGGAGACCCGGAGCACCCCGGAGACCCGCAGGCGCCGCGGCCCGCAGGCCCGGAGGCCGGTGAAACGACCGGTGGCGCCGGCCCCCGCGGGGACCGGCGCCACCGGTAACGTTTCTGCTGGTCCTGGGCCCGGACTCAGAGGTCCTCGTGGGCCACGGCGCGACGCGCGTCCGCGTCCAGGACGCCCCAGCTGATGAGCTGCTCGGTCAAGACCGAGGGCGACTGGTCGTAGATGACGGCGAGGGTGCGCAGGTCGTCCTGGCGGATCGACAGCACCTTGCCGTTGTAGTCGCCGCGCTGGCTCTGGATGGTGGCCGCGTACCGCTGGAGCGGGCCGGCCTTCTCCGCGGGCACGCCCGCCAGACGCTCCAGGTCGAGGCGCAGCTTCGGCGGCGGCTCGGCCGCTCCGCCGGGAGTCGTGCCCGGCAGCAGCTCCTGCACCGGCACCCCGTAGAAGTCCGCCAGCTCGGCCAGGCGCTGGACGGTCACGGCGCGGTCCCCGCGCTCGTACGAACCGACCACCACGGCCTTCCACCGGCCCTGCGACTTCTCCTCGACACCGTGGAGGGAGAGGCCCTGCTGGGTGCGGATGGCGCGGAGCTTGGCCCCGAGCTGTTTGGCGTATTCGCTGGACATAACGCTCCCGGACGCTGTGACGCTGTGACGACATGGACAACGTGCGGCTCCGCCGCGCGGCTGGTAACTCACTGTGAGGTTACGCAGCGTTACTTGGATGCGTCAAGCCGAATGGTCCCCGCCGCCCCCTCGCGGGCGGTCCCAGGGGCCCCGTGGGCGCCGCCGCGCCGACGGCCCGGTACGCCCGGCCGGAATCACCCTGCTACCGTGGGAGGCGTACATCAGACGTCCTTTAAGGTCCGTCCCGTGAGGCGGAGAAGGAGGTCCTTTCCATGGACGCTCAGAATATTGCCGGCACGGTCGACCAGGCCGGCGCCATGCGCCCCGTACTGGAGGCGCAGGACATCGCCCGGGTCCTGACCCGCATCGCCCACGAGATCGTCGAACGCGCCAAGGGCGCCGACGACGTGGTGCTCCTCGGCATCCCCACCCGCGGTGTCCACCTCGCCCGCCGGCTGGCCGCCAAGCTCGAAGAGATCACCGGCACGAAGATCCCGGTCGGCTCCCTCGACATCACCATGTACCGCGACGACCTGCGGATGAAGCCCGCCCGCGCGATCGGGCGCACCGAGATCCCCGGCGACGACCTCGACGGCCGCCTGGTCGTCCTCGTCGACGACGTGCTCTTCTCCGGCCGCACCATCCGCGCCGCCCTCGACGCCCTCGGCGACCTCGGCCGCCCCCGCGCGGTCCAGCTCGCCGTCCTCGTCGACCGGGGCCACCGCGAGCTGCCGATCCGCGCCGACTACGTCGGCAAGAACCTCCCCACGTCGCTGCGGGAGACCGTCAAGGTCCAGCTCCAGGAGGAGGACGGCCGTGACGCCGTGCTGCTCGGACAGCGGACCGCCCAGGAAGCCGGGCAGTAGGTCCGCACCCGCCACCGGGCCCCGACCGGGCCCGTGCACCGGCCTGCCCCGCCCGCCCGCACCCCCTGCCCGTCCGCACGCCTGCCTGCCCGCCCCGACCCGTGGAGCCATCCAGATGAAGCGCCACCTCGTCTCGGCCGCCGATCTCACGCGCGACGACGCCGTCCTGATCCTCGACACCGCCGAGGAGATGGCCCGCGTCGCGGACCGGCCGATCAAGAAGCTGCCCACCCTGCGCGGCCTGACCGTCGTCAACCTCTTCTTCGAGGACTCGACCCGCACCCGGATCTCCTTCGAGGCGGCCGCCAAGCGGCTGTCCGCGGACGTCATCAACTTCTCCGCCAAGGGTTCCTCCGTTTCCAAGGGCGAATCCCTGAAGGACACGGCGCTGACCCTGGAGGCCATGGGCGCGGACGCCGTCGTCATCCGCCACCACGCCTCCGGCGCCCCCTACCGCCTCGCGACCTCCGGCTGGATCGACTCCGCCGTAGTCAACGCGGGCGACGGCACCCACGAGCACCCCACCCAGGCCCTGCTGGACGCCTTCACCATGCGCCGCCGCCTCGTCGGCCGGGACGCCGGGCTCGGCAAGGACCTCGGCGGCCGCCGGATCACCATCGTCGGCGACGTCCTGCACAGCCGGGTGGCCCGGTCCAACGTGCAGCTGCTGCACACCCTCGGCGCCCAGGTCACCGTGGTGGCCCCGCCCACGCTGGTCCCGATCGGCGTCGAGAGCTGGCCCTGCGAGGTCTCGTACAACCTGGACGAGGTGCTGCCGAAGTCCGATGCGGTGATGATGCTGCGTGTGCAGCGCGAACGCATGAACGCCGCCTTCTTCCCGACCGAGCGCGAGTACTCGCGCCGGTACGGGCTCGACGGCGACCGCATGGCGAAGATGCCCGAGCACGCCATCGTGATGCACCCCGGCCCGATGAACCGCGGTATGGAGATCACCGCCCAGGTCGCCGACTCCGACCGCTGCACCGCCGTCGAGCAGGTCGCCAACGGCGTCTCCACCCGGATGGCCGTCCTGTACCTGCTGCTCGGAGGCTCCGAGCCCGCCGTCACCACCACCCCCGCCGCCCGTACCGAGGAGAGCAAGTAACCATGAGCAAGATCCTTATCCGTGGCGCGAAGGTACTCGGCGGCGAGGCGCAGGACGTCCTGATCGACGGCGAGACCATCGCCGAGGTCGGGCAGAACCTGTCGGCGGACGGCGCCCGGGTGATCGAGGCCGAGGGCCGGGTCCTCCTCCCCGGCCTCGTCGACCTGCACACCCACCTGCGCGAGCCCGGCCGCGAGGACTCCGAGACCGTCCTCACCGGCACCCGCGCCGCCGCCTCCGGCGGCTACACCGCCGTGTTCGCCATGGCGAACACCTTCCCGGTCGCCGACACCGCCGGCGTCGTCGAGCAGGTGTGGCGCCTCGGCAAGGAGTCCGGCTACTGCGACGTGCAGCCGATCGGCGCCGTCACCGTCGGCCTGGAGGGCAAGCAGCTCTCCGAGCTGGGCGCCATGCACGAGTCCGCCGCCCGCGTCACGGTCTTCTCCGACGACGGCAAGTGCGTCGACGACGCCGTGATCATGCGCCGCGCCCTGGAGTACGTGAAGGCCTTCGGCGGCGTCGTCGCCCAGCACGCCCAGGAGCCCCGCCTCACCGAGGGCGCCCAGATGAACGAGGGCGTCGTCTCCGCGGAGCTGGGCCTCGGCGGCTGGCCCGCCGTCGCCGAGGAGTCGATCATCGCCCGCGACGTCCTCCTCGCCGAGCACGTCGGCTCCCGCGTCCACATCTGCCACCTCTCCACGGCCGGCTCCGTCGAGATCGTCCGCTGGGCCAAGTCCCGCGGCATCGACGTCACCGCCGAGGTCACCCCGCACCACCTGCTGCTCACCGACGAGCTCGTCCGCTCGTACAACGCGGTCTACAAGGTCAACCCGCCGCTGCGCACCGAACGCGACGTACTCGCCCTGCGCGAGGCGCTCGCCGACGGCACGATCGACATCGTGGCCACCGACCACGCCCCGCACCCGCACGAGGACAAGGACTGCGAGTGGGCCGCCGCCGCCATGGGCATGGTGGGCCTGGAGACCGCGCTCTCCGTGGTCCAGCAGACGATGGTGGAGACCGGACTGCTCGACTGGGCGGGCGTCGCCGAGCGGATGTCCTTCGCCCCGGCGCGCATCGGCGGCCTCGACCACCACGGCCGTCCCGTCTCGGCAGGTGAACCCGCGAACCTGACCTTGGTCGATACCTCGTACCGTGGTGTCGTGGACCCCGCACACTTCGCTTCCCGCAGCCGCAACACGCCTTACGAGGGCCGTGAGCTGCCGGGGCGCGTCACTCACACCTTCCTGCGGGGCCGGGCAACGGTCGTGGACGGGACGCTGGCGTGACACCTGCAGTAATCCAACTGGCCGCCGAGGCCGCGGAACGACGGTCGGCGGAGGTGACGGACTGGGGCGCCCGCATGGCGTGGGTGATCGGTCTGCTCGTCTTCATCGCGTTCGTCTACTGGCTGATGCGGCAGGGCTGGAAATGGCGCGGCGCTCTGCAGAACGACCTGCCGGAGCTGCCCGCCGCCCCCGACGGTCTCCCCGAGCACCGGCTGGCCCTGACCGGCCGGTACCACGGGTCCACGACCGCCGGGCAGTGGCTCGACCGGATCGTCGCCCACGGCCTGGGCGTCCGCAGCCGCGTGGAGCTCACGCTCACCGACGCGGGCCTGGACGTGGTCCGTCCGGGTGCCAACGACTTCTTCGTACCGGCCGCGCAGCTGCGCGGCGCCCGCCTCGACAAGGGCATCGCGGGCAAGGTACTCACCGAAGGCGGTCTGCTCGTCGTCACCTGGGCGCACGGTGACAAGCTGATCGACTCCGGATTCCGCTCCGACCGCGCGGCCGAGCACGCCGCCTGGGTCGAAGCCGTCAATCTCATGAACTCATCCATCACGACGGAAGGCGCCGAACGATGACGACCTCCACCAGGGGAGCAGCCAAAGCTCCCGCCGTACTCGTCCTGGAGGACGGTCGGATCTTCCGCGGCCGCGCCTACGGCGCCGTCGGGGAGACCTTCGGTGAGGCCGTGTTCTCCACCGGCATGACCGGCTACCAGGAGACCCTCACCGACCCGTCGTACCACCGCCAGGTCGTCGTGATGACCGCGCCGCACGTGGGCAACACCGGGGTCAACGACGAGGACCCCGAGTCCTCCCGCATCTGGGTCGCCGGGTACGTGGTGCGCGACCCCGCGCGCGTCCCCTCCAACTGGCGCTCCCGCCGCTCCCTGGACGAGGAGCTCGTCGCGCAGGGCGTCGTCGGGATCTGCGGCATCGACACCCGCGCCCTGACCCGCCACCTGCGCGAGCGCGGCGCCATGCGCGTCGGCATCTTCTCCGGCGAGGCCTGCGCCGGCGTCGCCGACGCGGCCCTGCTGGCCCGCGTCCAGGAAGCCCCGCAGATGAAGGGCGCGAACCTCTCCGCCGAGGTCGCCACCAAGGAGGCGTACGTCGTCCCCGCGGTCGGTGAGAAGAAGTTCACCGTGGCCGCCGTGGACCTCGGCATCAAGGGCATGACCCCGCACCGGATGGCGCAGCGCGGCATCGAGGTGCACGTACTGCCCGCCACCGCCACCGTCGAGGACGTCTACGCGGTCGGGCCGGACGGCGTGTTCTTCTCCAACGGACCGGGCGACCCCGCCACCGCCGACGGACCCGTCGCCGTCATGCAGGGCGTCCTGGAGCGCAGGACGCCGCTCTTCGGCATCTGCTTCGGCAACCAGATCCTCGGCCGTGCGCTCGGCTTCGGCACGTACAAGCTGAAGTACGGCCACCGCGGCATCAACCAGCCGGTGCAGGACCGCACCACCGGCAAGGTCGAGGTCACCGCGCACAACCACGGCTTCGCCGTCGACGCGCCCCTCGACAAGGTCTCCGAAACCCCCTACGGCCGCGCCGAGGTCTCCCACGTCTGCCTGAACGACCAGGTCGTCGAAGGCCTGCGACTGCTCGACCAGCCCGCTTTCAGCGTCCAGTACCACCCCGAGGCGGCCGCCGGCCCGCACGACGCCGCGTACCTCTTCGACCGCTTCGTTTCTTTGATGGAGGCCGATCGTGCCTAAGCGCTCCGATATCCAGTCCGTCCTGGTCATCGGCTCCGGCCCGATCGTCATCGGCCAGGCAGCCGAGTTCGACTACTCCGGTACCCAGGCCTGCCGCATCCTCAAGGCCGAGGGCCTGCGGGTCATCCTGGTGAACTCCAACCCCGCGACGATCATGACCGACCCGGAGATCGCCGACGCCACGTACGTCGAGCCGATCACCCCCGAGTTCGTCGAGAAGATCATCGCGAAGGAGCGGCCCGACGCGCTGCTCCCGACCCTCGGCGGGCAGACCGCGCTGAACACCGCCATCTCCATGCACGAGCAGGGCGTGCTGGAGAAGTACGGCGTCGAGCTGATCGGCGCCAACGTCGAGGCCATCAACAAGGGCGAGGACCGCGACCTCTTCAAGGGCGTCGTCGAGGCCGTCAACGCCAAGATCGGCCACGGCGAGTCCGCCCGCTCGGTCATCTGCCACTCGATGGACGACGTCATCAACGGCGTCGAGACCCTCGGCGGCTACCCGGTCGTCGTGCGCCCCTCCTTCACCATGGGCGGCGCCGGCTCCGGCTTCGCCCACAACGAGGACGAGCTGCGCCGCATCGCCGGACAGGGCCTCACGCTCTCCCCGACCACCGAGGTGCTCCTGGAGGAGTCCATCCTCGGCTGGAAGGAGTACGAGCTGGAGCTGATGCGCGACACCAAGGACAACGTCGTCGTCGTCTGCTCCATCGAGAACTTCGACCCGATGGGCGTCCACACCGGTGACTCGATCACCGTCGCCCCGGCGATGACCCTCACCGACCGCGAGTACCAGAGGCTGCGCGACATCGGCATCGCGATCATCCGCGAGGTCGGCGTCGACACCGGCGGCTGCAACATCCAGTTCGCCATCGACCCCGTCGACGGCCGCGTCATCGTCATCGAGATGAACCCGCGCGTCTCGCGCTCCTCGGCGCTCGCGTCGAAGGCCACCGGCTTCCCGATCGCCAAGATCGCCGCCAAGCTGGCCATCGGGTACACGCTCGACGAGGTCCCCAACGACATCACCGAGAAGACCCCGGCCTCCTTCGAGCCGTCCCTCGACTACGTCGTCGTCAAGGCCCCGCGCTTCGCCTTCGAGAAGTTCCCGCTCGCCGACGCCACCCTCACCACCACCATGAAGTCGGTGGGCGAGGCCATGGCGATCGGCCGCAACTTCACCGAGGCCCTCCAGAAGGCCCTGCGCTCCCTGGAGAAGAAGGGCTCGCAGTTCACCTTCGTCGGCGAGCCCGGCGACAAGGCCGAGCTCCTCGCCACGGCGGTGCGCCCCACCGACGGCCGCATCAACACCGTCATGCAGGCCATCCGCGCCGGCGCCACCCAGGAAGAGGTCTTCGAGTACACGAAGATCGACCCCTGGTTCGTCGACCAGCTCTTCCTCATCAAGGAGATCGCGGACGAGCTCGCCGCCGCGGACAAGCTCCACCCCGAGCTGCTCGCCGAAGCCAAGCGCCACGGCTTCTCCGACTCCCAGATCGCCGAGATCCGGGGCCTGCGCGAGGACGTCGTCCGCGAGGTCCGCCACGCCCTCGGCGTGCGACCGGTCTACAAGACGGTCGACACCTGCGCCGCCGAGTTCGCCGCGAAGACCCCGTACTTCTACTCCTCCTACGACGAGGAGTCCGAGGTCGCCCCGCGCGAGAAGCCCGCGGTCATCATCCTGGGCTCCGGCCCCAACCGCATCGGCCAGGGCATCGAGTTCGACTACTCCTGCGTCCACGCCTCCTTCGCGCTCAGCGAGGCGGGCTACGAGACCGTGATGGTCAACTGCAACCCGGAGACCGTCTCCACCGACTACGACACCTCCGACCGCCTGTACTTCGAGCCGCTGACCCTGGAAGACGTGCTGGAGATCGTCCACGCGGAGACGCTGGCCGGCCCCATCGCCGGCGTCATCGTCCAGCTCGGCGGCCAGACCCCCCTCGGTCTCGCCCAGGCGCTCAAGGACAACGGCGTCCCCGTCGTCGGCACCTCGCCCGAGGCCATCCACGCCGCCGAGGACCGCGGCGCCTTCGGCCAGGTCCTCGCCGACGCCGGCCTGCCCGCGCCCAAGCACGGCACCGCCACCACCTTCACGGGTGCGAAGGCCATCGCCGACGAGATCGGCTACCCGGTCCTGGTCCGCCCCTCCTACGTGCTCGGCGGCCGCGGCATGGAGATCGTCTACGACGAGACCCGGCTGGAGTCCTACATCGCCGAGTCCACCGAGATCTCCCCGACCCGCCCCGTGCTGGTCGACCGCTTCCTCGACGACGCGATCGAGATCGACGTCGACGCCCTCTACGACGGCACCGAGCTCTACCTCGGCGGCGTCATGGAGCACATCGAGGAAGCCGGCATCCACTCCGGCGACTCCGCGTGCGCGCTGCCCCCGATCACCCTCGGCGGCTACGACATCAAGCGGCTGCGCGCCTCCACCGAGGCCATCGCCAAGGGCGTCGGCGTCCGCGGCCTGATCAACATCCAGTTCGCGATGGCCGGAGACATCCTCTACGTCCTGGAGGCCAACCCGCGCGCCTCCCGGACCGTCCCCTTCACCTCGAAGGCGACCGCCGTCCCGCTCGCGAAGGCCGCCGCCCGCATCTCGCTCGGCACCACCATCGCCGAGCTGCGCGCGGAGGGCCTGCTGCCCAAGACCGGCGACGGCGGCACGCTGCCGATCGACGCGCCGATCTCCGTGAAGGAGGCCGTCATGCCGTGGTCGCGCTTCCGCGACATCCACGGCCGCGGCGTCGACACGGTCCTCGGCCCGGAGATGCGCTCCACCGGCGAGGTCATGGGCATCGACGCCCTCTTCGGCACGGCGTACGCCAAGTCGCAGGCCGGCGCCTACGGCCCGCTGCCCACCAAGGGCCGCGCCTTCATCTCCGTCGCCAACCGCGACAAGCGCTCGATGATCTTCCCGGCACGCGAGCTCGTCGCCCACGGCTTCGAACTGCTCGCCACCTCGGGCACCGCCGAGGTGCTGCGCCGCAACGGCATCAACGCCACCGTCGTGCGCAAGCTCAGCGAGGGCGAGGGCCCGGACGGCGAGAAGACCATCGTCCAGCTGATCCACGACGGCCAGGTCGACCTGATCGTCAACACCCCGTACGGCACCGGCGGCCGCCTCGACGGCTACGAGATCCGTACGGCGGCCGTGGCGCGCAGCGTCCCGTGCCTGACCACGGTCCAGGCACTCGCCGCGGCCGTGCAGGGCATCGACGCGCTGAACCGCGGCGACGTGGGCGTCCGCTCGCTCCAGGAGCACGCGGAGCACCTCAACGCGGCCCGCGACTAGCAGCCCGTACAGCCCGGACTCGGGAGAACGGGAGAGGGGGACACCGGTTTCACGACGGGTGTCCCCCTTTCCATGAGCGCAGAGGGATCCTTCACGACGATGTACAAACTCTTCTTCAACCTGGTCTTCAAGCGGATGGACCCGGAGCGGGCCCACTACACGGCCTTCCGCTGGATCCGCCTCACCGCCCGCACGCCGGTGCTGCGCACCTTCGCGGCGGCCTGGCTCGCCCCCCGCCACGAGGAGCTGCGCACCGAGGCGCTGGGCCTGCGCATGCACGGGCCCTTCGGGCTCGCGGCGGGCTTCGACAAGAACGCCGTGGCCGTCGACGGCATGTCGATGCTCGGCTTCGACCATGTCGAGATCGGTACGGTCACAGCCGAGCCGCAGCCCGGCAACCCGAAGAAGCGGCTGTTCCGGCTGGTGCCGGACCGTGCGCTGATCAACCGGATGGGCTTCAACAACGAGGGCTCGGCGGCCGTCGCGGAGCGCCTGGCGGCCCGCCGTGCCGTCTTCAAGACCGTCGTGGGCGTCAACATCGGCAAGACGAAGGTCGTCCCGGAGGAGGAGGCGGTCGCCGACTACGTGGCGTCCACCGAGCGCCTGGCCCGGCACGCGGACTACCTGGTCGTGAACGTCTCCTCGCCCAACACCCCCGGGCTGCGCAACCTCCAGGCCACCGAGTCCCTGCGTCCGCTGCTGACGGCCGTCCGGGAAGCCGCGGACCGGGTGGTCACCGACCGCCGCGTCCCGCTGCTGGTCAAGATCGCCCCCGACCTCGCCGACGAGGACGTCGACGCGGTGGCCGACCTGGCGCTGGAGCTCGGCCTGGACGGGATCATCGCCACCAACACGACCATCGCCCGCGAGGGCCTGGGCCTGCTCTCGGACCCCGCCCTGGTCAAGGAGACCGGCGGGCTGTCCGGAGCGCCCGTCAAGGAGCGCTCCCTGGAGGTCCTGCGCCGCCTGTACGCCCGTGTGGGGGACCGGCTGGTCCTCGTCGGCGTCGGGGGCATCGAGAACGCCGAGGACGCCTGGCAGCGCATCCTGGCCGGCGCCACCCTGATCCAGGGCTACAGCGCCTTCGTCTACGAGGGCCCGTTCTACGCCCGAGCCGTCCACAAGGGCCTGGCCGCGCGCCTGGCCGCCAGCCCGTACGCGACGCTCGCCGAAGCGGTGGGCGCCGAGAACCGAAAGGCCGCGAAGTGACCGTGACCCCGTTCGGTACCCGCCTCCGCGAGGCGATGGACTCCCGCGGCCCGCTGTGCGTGGGCATCGACCCGCACGCCGCGCTGCTGGCGCAGTGGGGTCTGGGGGACGACATCGCGGGCCTGGAGAGCTTCTCGCGGACCGTCGTGGAGGCCCTCGCCGACCAGGTGGCGGTCTTCAAGCCGCAGGCGGCCTTCTTCGAGCGGTTCGGCTCCAAGGGCGTGGCGGTGCTGGAGCGGACCGTCGCGGACGCGCGGGCGGCCGGCACGCTGGTCCTGATGGACGCCAAGCGCGGCGACATCGGCTCGACCATGGCCGCCTACGCCTCGGCCTTCCTCGACCCGGCGTCCCCGCTCTTCTCGGACGCGCTGACGGTCTCCCCGTACCTCGGCTACGGCTCGTTGAAGCCGGCCGTCGACCTGGCCCGGGAGTCGGGGGCGGGCCTGTTCGTCCTGGCCCTCACCTCGAACCCGGAGGGCGCGGAGGTCCAGCGGGCGGTGCGGGAGGACGGCCGCACGATCGGCGCGACGATGCTGGCGCACCTGGCCGCCGAGAACGCGGGGGCCGACCCGATGGGCTCCTTCGGCGCGGTGGTCGGCGCGACGCTGGGCGACCTCTCCTCCTTCGACCTGGACATCAACGGGCCGCTGCTGGCCCCGGGCATCGGCGCGCAGGGCGCGACGGCTGCGGACCTGCCGGCCGTGTTCGGCACGGCGGTGCGCCATGTGGTGCCCAACGTGTCCCGCGGCGTCCTGAAGCACGGTCCGGACGTGACCGCCCTGCGCGCGTCCGCACGGCGGTTCGCGGACGAGATCCGCGCGGCCGTTTCCGCGTAGCCGGAAGCCGATTCGAGGTGTTCTCGCCTCGGGTCGGCCCGGCGTCTCGCACGGGCTGACGAAATTGGAAGGTCTTTCACCGGACAAAACCGGGGTAGTTTGTCCGTAATGTACGGTTCGGTGGAGGCTGACCAGGACTTTTAGTCCGTTCTCGCTGACTGGAGCGGTGATGGCCGCTAGTCTCCGAGCAGAGTGAACGTGCAGCGAGCGAAATTGCATCGCTGTTCGGGACCTCGCCTGGTGTGGTGCCTTTGGGTTCCCCACCGGTCCGTATCCGACAGTTCGACATCCGAGGTGACGTAGGCGTGGCTCTTCCGCCCCTTACCCCTGAACAGCGCGCAGCCGCGCTCGAAAAGGCCGCCGCGGCTCGCCGGGAGCGGGCCGAGGTGAAGAATCGACTCAAGCACTCCGGCGCCTCGCTCCAAGAGGTCATCAAGACGGGCCAGGAGAACGACGTCATCGGCAAGATGAAGGTCTCCGCCCTGCTGGAGTCCCTGCCCGGCGTGGGCAAGGTCCGCGCCAAGCAGATCATGGAGCGTCTCGGCATCTCCGAGTCCCGGCGTGTCCGAGGTCTCGGTTCCAACCAGATCGCCTCTCTGGAGCGCGAGTTCGGCAGCACCGGCGCCTGAGGCGTCGCCTGAAGTTCTCCCGGCGTTCCCGGGCATGCCCGGGAACCTGGATAATCGCTCTATGGCAGCAGAGGTTCGTCCGCGGCTGACCGTGCTCTCCGGCCCCTCCGGGGTCGGCAAGAGCACGGTCGTCGCGCATATGCGCAAGGTCCACCCGGAGGTATGGCTCTCGGTGTCGGCCACCACCCGCAAGCCGCGGCCCGGTGAGCGACACGGAGTCCACTACTTCTTCGTCTCCGACGACGAGTTCGACAAGCTGATCGCCAACGGCGAGCTGCTGGAGTGGGCCGAGTTCGCGGGCAACCGCTACGGCACACCGCGCGGCGCGGTACTGGAACGCCTGGAGAACGGCGAGCCGGTCCTGCTGGAGATCGACCTCCAGGGCGCACGGCTCGTACGCGAGTCCATGCCCGAGGCCCAACTGGTCTTCCTGGCCCCGCCGAGCTGGGACGAGCTGGTCCGCCGGCTCACCGGCCGCGGCACCGAATCGGCGGAGGTCATCGAGCGCAGGCTCGCCACCGCCAAGATCGAACTCGCTGCCGAGTCCGAGTTCGACACCACCCTGGTCAATACCTCCGTCGAGGACGTGGCGCGCGAGCTGCTAGCCTTGGTGGAAGTTGTCTGATCGTTGAACGTATTTATCTCCACGTTCAATGCCTGATCTTTCACCCATCTTCGGAAGGTAGAGCGTGTCCTCTTCCATCACTGCGCCCGAGGGCATCATCAACCCGCCGATCGACGAGCTGCTCGAGGCCACGGACTCGAAGTACAGCCTCGTGATCTACGCGGCCAAGCGCGCGCGTCAGATCAACGCGTACTACTCCCAGCTCGGCGAGGGCCTGCTGGAGTACGTCGGCCCGCTGGTGGACACCCACGTCCACGAGAAGCCGCTTTCGATCGCGCTGCGCGAGATCAACGCGGGTCTGCTGACCTCCGAGGCCATCGAGGCCCCGGCTCAGTAAGGCACGGAAATTCCTTTCACCACAGGCCCGGCAGAACATCTGCCGGGCCTGTGGTGTGTCATGGGTAGGTACGGCGACCGGTGCCGAGGGCGCCGGACGGGTCGAAGGGGAGTACGTGGTGGGTAAGCCGAAGGTCGTGCTGGGAGTCAGCGGCGGGATCGCCGCGTACAAGGCGTGCGAGCTGCTGCGCCGACTGACCGAGTCCGGCCACGACGTGCGGGTGGTGCCCACCGCGGCGTCCTTGAACTTCGTCGGCGAGGCCACCTGGGCCGCCCTGTCCGGCAACCCGGCCTCCACCGAGGTGTGGGAGACCGTCCACGAGGTGCCGCACGTGCGCATCGGGCAGTCCGCCGACCTCGTCGTCGTCGCCCCGGCGACCGCCGACATGCTGGCCAAGGCCGCCCACGGACTCGCCGACGACCTGCTCACGAACACCCTGCTCACCGCCCGCTGCCCGGTGGTCTTCGCGCCCGCCATGCACACCGAGATGTGGGAGCACCCGGCCACCCAGGAGAACGTGGCCACGCTGCGCCGCCGCGGGGCCGTGGTCGTCGAGCCCGCCGTGGGCCGCCTCACCGGCAAGGACACGGGCAAGGGGCGGCTGCCCGACCCCGAGGAGATCTTCGAGGTGTGCCGGCACGTCCTGGCGCGCGGGGCGACCGGGGCGGAGGCGGACCTCGCCGGGCGGCACGTGGTGATCAGCGCGGGCGGCACCCGGGAGCCGCTGGACCCGGTCCGCTTCCTGGGCAACCGCTCCTCCGGCAAGCAGGGCTACGCCCTCGCCCGCACCGCCGTCGCGCGCGGCGCCAAGGTCACCCTGGTGGCCGCGAACACCGCCCTGGCCGATCCGGCCGGGGTGGACGTCGTCCGGGTGGGGACGGCCCTCGAACTGCGGGAGGCGGTGCTCGGGGCGGCCGCCGGGGCGGACGTGGTGGTGATGGCCGCGGCCGTGGCGGACTTCCGGCCCGCCGAGTACGCCGACGGCAAGATCAAGAAGAAGGACGGGCAGGACCCGGCGCCGGTCGCCCTCGTCCGCAACCCCGACGTCCTCGCGGAGATCTCCGCCGACCGGGCCCGGGAGGGCCAGGTCGTGGTGGGATTCGCCGCGGAGACCGACGACGTCCTGGCCAACGGGCGGGCCAAGCTCCGGCGCAAGGGCTGCGACCTCCTCGTGGTCAATGAGGTCGGCGCCACGAAGACCTTCGGTTCCGAGGAGAACGAGGCGGTCATCCTGGCCTCCAGCGGGTCTGAAATCCAGGTCCCCTACGGTCCGAAGGAAGCCCTGGCGGAGGAGATCTGGGACCAGGTGGCGCTCCTGCTGGCGCCGCGACGCGCGTGAGTGAGATCCCCTTCTCCTGGGCGCGAGTGTGGGTGAGAATGGCGTGGCGCAGGTCACGTGGCTCCCACAAGGCGAGACGGGTGGTCCCTCAGCCGGTGGCGACCGATAAACTGCACTCGGAACGTGATCGGGCGCAGCCCCCGGTGTGGTTCCGCCAATGATCAGCCAGCAGCCGCTGCAACCCCAGGGAGCGTTGTGTCCCGTCGCCTGTTCACCTCGGAGTCCGTCACCGAGGGCCACCCTGACAAGATCGCTGACCAGATCAGCGACACGATCCTCGACGCGCTCCTCACCGAGGACCCGACCTCGCGCGTCGCCGTGGAGACCCTCATCACCACCGGTCTCGTGCACATCGCGGGCGAGGTGACGACGAAGGCGTACGCGCCGATCGCGCAGCTCGTGCGCGACAAGATCCTCGAGATCGGCTACGACTCCTCCAAGAAGGGCTTCGACGGCGCCTCCTGCGGCGTGTCGGTGTCCATCGGCGCGCAGTCCCCGGACATCGCACAGGGTGTCGACACGGCCTACGAGAAGCGGGTCGAGGGCGACGAGGACGAGCTCGACAAGCAGGGCGCCGGCGACCAGGGCCTGATGTTCGGCTACGCGTGCGACGAGACGCCCGAGCTGATGCCGCTCCCGATCCACCTGGCGCACCGGCTCTCCAAGCGGCTGTCCGAGGTCCGCAAGAACGGGACCATCCCGTACCTGCGTCCCGACGGCAAGACCCAGGTCACCATCGAGTACGACGGCGACAAGGCCGTCCGCCTCGACACGGTCGTCGTCTCCTCGCAGCACGCCTCGGACATCGACCTGGACTCGCTGCTGGCTCCCGACATCCGCGAGTTCGTCGTCGAGCACGTGCTGGCCCAGCTCATCGAGGACGGCATCAAGCTGGACACCGAGGGCTACCGCCTGCTGGTGAACCCGACCGGCCGCTTCGAGATCGGCGGCCCGATGGGCGACGCCGGCCTCACCGGCCGCAAGATCATCATCGACACCTACGGCGGCATGGCCCGCCACGGCGGCGGCGCCTTCTCGGGCAAGGACCCGTCCAAGGTCGACCGCAGCGCCGCGTACGCGATGCGCTGGGTCGCCAAGAACGTGGTCGCCGCCGGCCTCGCCTCGCGCTGCGAGGTCCAGGTCGCGTACGCGATCGGCAAGGCCGAGCCGGTGGGTCTGTTCGTCGAGACCTTCGGCACCGCCAAGGTCGAGGTCCAGAAGATCGAGGACGCGATCGGCGAGGTCTTCGACCTCCGCCCGGCCGCGATCATCCGCGACCTGGACCTGCTGCGCCCGATCTACGCCCAGACCGCAGCCTACGGCCACTTCGGCCGTGAGCTGCCGGACTTCACCTGGGAGCGCACCGACCGCGTGGACGCGCTGCGCGCGGCCGCCGGTCTCTGAGCCGACTCGCCGTAGCGAGCGTCGTGGACGGCCCCGGACCCTGTGGTCCGGGGCCGTCCGCTGTCGGTGGGGTTTGGTAAGAATGCTGCTGTGAGCAGCACGAACGATTCCGGGGAGCGGGCCGGGGGCGAGAGCCCCGACGGTCCGCCGGAGCAGCTCGCGCTGATCCGGGAGATCGTCGCCGAGGCGAAGGCCAAGGCACCCAAGGCGAAACCGCGCACCTGGCGCGGCGCCGCGCTGGCCGAGGAGCTGCCGGTCGCCCGGATCCTCGTCAACAAGGGCGTGCTCCACCTCGACCAGCTCTGGGACTACGCCGTCCCCGAGGAGCTCTCCGAGGCCGCGCAGCCGGGCGTCCGCGTCCGGGTCCGCTTCGGCGCGGGCTCCCACCAGGTGCACGGCGGCCGCCGCGAGGGCGGCGGGCTCATCGACGGCTTCGTCGTCGAGCGCCGCGCCGAGTCGGACTACGACGGCGCCCTCGCGGCCCTCGCGCACGTCGTCTCGCCCGAGGTCGTCCTCGATCCGCGCATGCTGGCTCTCGCCCGGGCCGTCGCCGACCGGTACGCCGGCAGCCTGGCCGACGTGCTCCAGCTCGCCCTGCCGCCCCGCAACGCCCGCGCCGAGGCCAAGCCCTCGCCCGAGCCGCTGCCCCCGCCCCCGGCGCCGGAACCGGCCGGTTGGGAGCGGTACGGCGCGGGGCCGGCCTTCCTGCGGGCCCTGGCCGGCGGCGGCACGCCGCGTGCCGTGTGGACCGCGCTGCCCGGCCCCGGTTGGGCCGACGAGCTCGCCCGGGCCATGGCCGCCACCCTCGCCTCGGGCCGCGGCGCCCTCGCCGTACTGCCCGACGGGCGCACCGCCTCCCGGGTGGACGCCGCGCTGACCGCCCTGCTGGGCGAGGGCCGGCACGCGCTGCTGACCGCCGAGTCCGGGCCCGAGAAGCGCTACCGGCAGTGGCTGTCCGTCCACCGGGGCTCGGTGCGGGCCGTCATCGGCACCCGTGCCGCGATGTTCGCGCCCGTACGGGACCTCGGGCTGGTGGCGATCTGGGACGACGGCGACTCCAGCCACAGCGACGACCACGCGCCCTTCCCGCACGTGCGGGAGGTGCTGGAGCTGCGCGCGGTCACCGACGGCTGCGGCTTCCTGGCGGGCAGTACGAGCTGCACCGTCGAGGCCGCCCAGCTGGTCGAGTCCGGCTGGGCGCGGCCGCTGGTCGCCGACCGCGAGACGGTACGGGCCTGCGCGCCCCGGATCCGAACGGTCGGGGACGAGCTGCTGGCCCGGGACGGGGCGGCGCGGGCCGCGCGGCTGCCCAGCCTGGCCTGGGAGACCGTCCGCGAGGGACTGCGGAGCGGACCGGTCCTGGTCCAGGTGCCGCGCCGGGGGTACGTGCCCCGGCTGGCGTGCGAGCGGTGCCGGACCCCGGCCCGCTGCACGGTCTGCGCGGGGCCGCTGGAGGCCCCCGACGAGCGGGACCTGCAGTGCGGTTGGTGCGGGCGGGCGGAGCCGTCCTGGCACTGCGAGGAGTGCGGCTCGTTCCGGCTGCGGGCCCGGGTGGTGGGCGCGCGGCGCACGGCCGAGGAGCTGGGGCGGGCCTTTCCGGCCGTGCCCGTACGGACCTCCGGGCGCGACCACGTGCTGGACGAGGTGCCGGACCGGCCCGCGCTGGTGGTGTGCACCCCGGGAGCCGAGCCCGTCGCGTCCGGCGCCGGGTACGCGGCGGCGCTGCTGCTGGACGGCTGGGCGATGTTGACCCGGCCCGACCTGCGGGCCGGCGAGGACGCGCTGCGGCGGTGGATCGGGGCCGCCTCCCTGGTGCGGGGCGACGGGCAGGTCGTCGTCGTCGCCGAGCCGACGCTGCGGCCGGTGCAGGCGCTGGTGCGGTGGGACCCGGTCGGCCATGCCGTGCGGGAGCTCGCGGAGCGGGCCCAGCTCGGGTTCCCGCCGGTGTCCCGGATGGCGTCGGTGGCCGGCCGGGGCGAGGCCGTGGAGGCCTTCCTGGCCGGTGCCGGGCTGCCGCCGGACGCGGAGGTGCTGGGCCCCGTCCCGCTGCCCGGGCGGCGCGGGGAGCCGTCCCCGGGGGAGCGGGCGCTGGTGCGGGTCCCCCCGGGCAGCGGGGCGGCCCTGGCGGCCGCTCTCAAGGCGGCCCAGGCGGCCCGCATGGCGCGCGGGGTCCCGGCGGCGGAGGCGGTGCGGGTCCGCATCGACCCGCTGGACATCGGCTGACAGGCCGTCGGCCGGGGCGGGCGCCGTCCGACGGGTGCGGCGGCGCGGACGCAAGGACGCCCCCGGCGGGGCGACCGTGGGGGTCGTCCCGACGGGGGCGGGTCGGTGCGGCGCTGGAGCGGGGTGTCCGGGGCCGTCGGGGGTCGGCGACCCGGCGGCGACGGGCGGATCAGCCGTTGCGCGGTCCGGGGAAGGCCGCCGGGCGGGCGGCGGCGCCCGCCACGGCCTGGGAGTCCTCGCGCACGAGTTGCGGCGGCACCGAGCGGGCCGCCGGGACCGTGGGGAGCGGTCCCGGAGTGCGGGTGGTCGTGCCCTCGGCCGGCGGCTCCGCGGACTCCGCGGCCTGTGCCCGGCGGGCACCGTAGCGCCGGTGCACGGCCTGCTTGGTGACGCCGAGCGCCGAGCCGACGGCGTCCCACGAGAAGCCGAGCGAGCGGTCGAAGTCCACCGCGGCGGTGACCAGGGTCTCGACGCTGTCCCGCAGCTCCTGCGCGAGGCGGACGGTGGGCGCGGGCGCCCGGCCGTAGACGACGAAGCCCGTGGAGGGGCCGGAGCGGCGGGGGCGGTACACGTTGCCGAGCTGGGCGGTGAGCGTACGCAGAGCATCCACTTGCCGGCGAACCCGCTCGATGTCCCGCACCAGCAGGTGCAGGCTGGCCCGGGCTTGGGCGTCGTGGGTGGCGTGGTCGGCCATGAAGAAGCCTCTCGAACCGGTTCTGAAGGGCGGATCGGGCCGCGGACACCGTTCACGGGCGGCCCGTCTTGGTCAATCTCTCTTGACCAACGCGCCACCGGGCGCCCAGGTCACGCTGTGGGGGCGCGTCGGCATATGCGAGAGGCGCGTGTGTCCGCGTACGCTCCCCGGCGCCCGCTGGTCGGCGCGGTGACGGGGTGCCCGTCGGCCAGGCTCGACCGGCACTGTGCCCCCCGGCGTGCACGCCCCATAGACTGGTGCGCTGCTGACAGCCGAGATAGCGAGGTAGGACCCAGTGAAGCTCGTCTTCGCAGGCACCCCCGAGGTCGCCGTGCCCGCCCTGGACGCCCTCATCGCCTCCGGGCGGCACGAGGTCGCGGCCGTCGTCACCCGGCCCGACGCACCGGCCGGCCGAGGCCGCCGGCTGGTCGCCAGCCCGGTCGCCGAGCGCGCCGAGGAGGCCGGGATCGAGGTCCTCAAGCCCACCCGGCCGCGCGACCCCGACTTCCAGGCCCGGCTGCGCGAGATCGACCCGGACTGCTGCCCGGTCGTCGCCTACGGGGCGCTGATCCCCAAGAGCGCCATCGAGATCCCCCGGCACGGCTGGGTCAACCTGCACTTCTCGCTGCTGCCCGCGTGGCGCGGGGCGGCCCCCGTCCAGCACTCGATCATGGCGGGCGACCAGGTCACCGGCGCCTCCACCTTCCGGATCGAGGAGGGCCTGGACTCCGGGCCCGTCTTCGGGATCCTGACCGAGGAGATCCGGCCCACCGACACCAGCGGCGACCTGCTCACCCGGCTGGCCTTCGCCGGCAGCGGTCTGCTGTCCGCCACCATGGACGGCATCGAGGACGGCACCCTGCGCGCCGTGGAGCAGTCCCTCGACGGGATCTCGCTCGCGCCCAAGATCACGGTGGAGGACGCCCGGATCGACTGGGCGGCCCCCGCGATGCGGGTCGACCGCGTCGTGCGCGGCTGCACCCCCGCGCCGGGCGCCTGGACGGTCTTCCGCGGCGAGCGGCTCAAGCTGATCTCGGTGGGCGCGGTGCCCGACCGCACCGACCTGGAGCCCGGCGTGCTGGCCCCCGCCAAGAACAACGTGTACGTCGGCACCGGCTCGCACGCCGTGGAGCTGCTGTGGGTGCAGCCGCAGGGCAAGAAGCCGATGCGCGGCGCCGACTGGGCGCGCGGGGTGCGGATCGCTCCCGGCGAGCGGCTCGGCGGGGCCGACGTAGGCTGACCGGTACGGCCGCGCCGCGGACCGGACCCGTCGGCACCGCGACCGCGCCCGTTCCCAGCACGCCGTACGACCCCCGGCACCGCACAGCAGCACAGCACCCGCACGGGTCCGGCCTTCCGGCGCGCGCCGCGACCGCCGCCCGCGCACCCCCCGTAGCCTTCGTAGCACTCGTAGCACTCGTACATCCGGAGCACCTTTCACGTGAGCGAACAGCCCCCTCAGCCCCACCGCAGCCCCGCCGCGGCCGGTGGCGGCAAGAACCGCCAGGCCAAGCCTCACCGCAGGCCCAAGAAGGATCCCGTGCGGATGCTGGCCTTCGAGGTGCTGCGGGCGGTGGACGAGCGCGACGCGTACGCGAACCTCGTGCTGCCGCCGCTGCTGCGCAAGGCCCGCCAGGACGAGAGCTTCCAGGCACGGGACGCGGCGCTGGCCACCGAGCTGGTCTACGGGACGCTCCGCCGCCAGGGCACCTACGACGCGGTCATCAAGGCGTGCATCGACCGCCCGCTGCGGGAGGTGGACCCGCCGGTGCTGGACGTCCTCTCGCTCGGCGCGCACCAGCTGCTCGGCACCCGCATCCCCACGCACGCGGCGGTCTCGGCGAGCGTCGAGCTGGCCCGGGTGGTGCTCGGCGACGGGCGCGCGAAGTTCGTGAACGCCGTCCTGCGCAAGATCGCCGCGCACGACCTCGACGGCTGGCTGGAGCGCGTCGCGCCGCCGTACGAGGACGACGCCGAGGAACACCTGGCGGTGTACCACTCGCACCCGCGCTGGGTCGTCAGCGCCCTGTGGGATTCCCTGGGCGGCGGCCGGGCCGGGATCGAGGACCTGCTGGAGGCCGACAACGAGCGGCCGGAGGTCACGTTGGTGGGGCGGGCCCGCCGCCCGCCCCCCCCCCGGCGTGGGGAAGGCGTGGGCGAGGGCCAGGGGCTGCCGGGGGGCGGGGGGCCCTAAGCCCTGCCGCTGTGC
>NZ_JBSGQV010000027.1:0-13536 GCF_053606025.1 Streptomyces sp. NPDC055254
GACGAGGCCCCGCTCCGGTTCCGGAGCGGGGCCTCGTCCGTGCGGGCGCGTCGCCGCGGTCAGTCGTTCGGGACGGTCTCGTAGCGCGGGGTGCCCTCTTCCATCTGCCGCAGGGCGTCCTTGCGGTCCCGCTTCGAGAGCCGGTCGATGTACAGGTAGCCGTACAGGTGGTCGGTCTCGTGCTGGAGGCAGCGCGCGAAGTAGCCGGTGCCGCGGACCTTGATCGGGTTGCCCTGCGCGTCCTGGCCGGTGACCTCGGCGTAGTCCGGTCGGGCCAGCGAGGCGTAAGCGGTCGGGACCGACAGGCAGCCCTCGTTGGAGTCGTCCAGCACCCGCGCGACGGCCGGCAGCTCCACGAGCTTCGGGTTGACCACGACGCCGGTGTGCCGCTTGCCGTCGTCGTCCGGGCAGTCGTAGACGAAGACCTTGGCGTCGACGCCGATCTGGTTCGCGGCCAGGCCCACGCCCTCCGCCGCCTTCTGGCTGGCGAACATGTCGTCGATCAGCTGCGCCAGCTCGTCGCCGAACTCGGTGACGTCCTTGCACTCCCGGTGCAGGACCGGGTTGCCGACGACCGTGATGGGGCGGGCCGTGCCGCGCTCGCGGTGGGCGAGCTCGCGCTCCGCACAGTCCTCGGTGTCCACGACGTACCCGTCGTTCGGGACCTCCGCCACACCGACACCGTCGTTCTCCTGCTGCGCCATGTCCGCCGTACGCCTTCCGTAAGTCCCAGTCACCGATGGCCACCGATGTGCCCGTACAGCCTACGGCCCCGGCTCAGCAGACTTCTTCGAGATCCCGCCACTCCCGGCTGTCCGGGCTGTCGGCGACCCAGCCGTCGAGCAGCCCGCGCACCAGGCCGGCCGGCGCCGCGATGCCGCACTCCCGCTCGGGCACCCACAGCGAACCGGAACCGGCCGTGCGGTGCCCCAGCGGTCCGGGGTGCCCCGGCTCACTGTGGTCGTGCGGGTCCAGGTGCTCCCCGTCGCCCTCGTCGCTCGGCATCTCGCTCTCGGAGCAGGTCCGGCACAGCAGCCGCACCGACGAGGACCAGTCCTCGGCGGCGAAGCCGGCGTCCGAGGCCAGCTGCTCCAGGGCGTCGCGGTCGGCCTCGGTGGCCGCCTCCAGCAGGACGACCCAGGTGGGCACGGGCGAGGGCGCCCACAGCTCGATCTCGTCGAAGACCGGGTACGAGGGCCCGGCCGCGGTGACCCGCTCGCCGTGCGGCACCCCGTCGTGGAGCACGACCTCGCCCCAGCGCCGCCCCGAGGAGGGCAGCGGGATCGACAGGACCTCCATGCGCGCCGGGTCGAGCCTGCGGCCCCAGACCACCTCGGCCTCGCCCTCGGGCGACAGCCGTACGGCCGCGCTCCCGAGCTCCATCCCGACCGGTTCGCCGTTGCCCTTGCCGCCCGCGCCGTGCTGGTCCCCGGGCACCTTGAGTCCGTACGCCTGCCAGGCGCGCCGGGCCAGCGGCCAGTCCTGGAGCGCGGTGGCGGCGATGCCGACGTTCCACCAGTCCGGGGCTCCGGTCTCCCGGTCCAGCAGGGCCACGGCGCGCAGCCCGGCGGCCCGGGCCTGCTCCCAGTCGTGCCGGAACTTGTGCAGCAGCGCCAGGTTGAACCAGGACTCGGACAGCCAGGGCTCCAGGTCGGCGGCTCTGGTCAGGAGCGCGCCCGCGTCCTCGTACCGCCCGTCGCCGATCAGCGTGAACGCGCGGTCGGTGGCCTGCCGCCACGAGGCGGAGGGCCGATGCCGTACCTTCCCGAAGATCCTCACGATTCCCGCCTGCCGGTCCTACGGTGCAGCCTTGCGGACACTGTCTCGGTCCCTCTTACTGGCATCCAACCATGCCCACTCGGACGGCCGCTCATTACCCATGGGTTACCCAGGTAGGGCGGGAACAACTCTGTCACGTCCGCCCCTGGCCAGAACCCTCGCCAAGGACTCCACCACCTCGGGCTGGTAGTCCTGCCCGGTGCCCAGGCGCAGCTGCTCCAGGACGGCCAGTGAGCCACCCGGGTGAGGGCGTGCGCCCAGCAGGTCGTCGTACGCGTTCACGGCCCGCACGATGCGGGAGGCGACGGGCTGCTCCCGGTACGGGTCCGCCTGCCGCTCCACGACCACCGCCACCTCGGGGGGCACCCCGGTCTGCCGGGCCACCTCCCCGCCGAGCGCCGCGATCCGCCGGGCCTCCTCGGCGGGCAGCTCGGCGGTCGCCCCCGCCGGGACCGGGTCGACGAGGGAGAGCTGCCCGATGTCGTGCATCAGGGCCGCGTACTCCAGCACCGCGAGCTCCCGCTCCGACAGGCCCAGCTCCCGGCCGACGGCGCAGCTCAGGGCGGCGACCCGGCGTGCGTGGCCGGGCGGGGTGCAGCCGGCGATCTCGGTGGCGCGGGCCAGGGAGGTGATGGTCTGGCGGTAGGTGGTGCGGATGGCGGTGATCCGGTGGAAGGACAGCTGTGTCAGCAGCAGGGGCACGCTGAAGACCGGCAGGGCCCACGGGCCGGCGACGGCCGCGCCCAGGGCCATCACGATGCCGGTGGCGCAGATCGCCGAGCCGATGCCGATCTGGGAGCGCAGCTCGTCGCGGAGCAGGGGCCCGTACGGCCAGCCGGTCCGGGTCCGGGCCAGGGCGGCGGCGAGAACGGCGTCGCACAGGGCGGTGAGGCCGAGCAGGAAGAGCAGGAAGAGGACGAGGTACGGGCCCTGGCCGACGCGTTCCGCCAGCCGGCCGGAGTTGTACAGCGGCTGGAAGCAGACGGCGGCGAAGGCGACGGTGAGGACCCGGCGGGCGACGTGGTCGACGGCGGGGCCCCGGCCCCGGGCCACGTGCGGGACGACGCCGACGAGCGCGGCCGCGACGACGACCGCGACGATCTGGAGCACCCCGTGGTGGGTGGGCTGCCCGGCGTTCTGGCCGAGCAGGGCGTAGGCGAGGGCTCCGGCGGAGCCGAGCGGCGCGGGCCGGCGGTCCTCGGCCGGCGCGCAGCCGGCGGCCTCGGCCCGGTGGCCCGCGCGATGGTCGCGGCGGGCGAGCTCGCCCACGGCGATCAGGGTGCCGAAGATCAGGGCGGTGCCCGGTTCGACGAGGCCGTTCCACAGCGTGTGGCCGAGGGCCGTGAGGGTGAGCAGCGCGGCCGCCCCGCGCACCGCCCGCGCGCCCGCCGTCATCCGCCCGCCCCCGGTCCGCGCCGGCCGGCGTCGCCCCGTCCGGCGGGAGCGCCGCCGGCCGGACGGGAGCCCTGCCCCGGCAGGGCGCCCAGCGGCGGGACCGCGGGACCGCCCCGGGCGGAGGCGGCCGGGACCTCGGCGGGGGCCGGGTCCGCCGGCGGAGCGGGAGTCACCGGCGGACTGCTCCTGATCACCTGGAGGTCCTCGTCGGAGGTGACCACCGGATGCCACCCGTGGCGCCCGAGGGCCCCGGCCAGGGCCCGCACCATCGCCGGGTCGAACTGCGCCCCCGCGCACCGCTCCAGCTCGGCCAGCGCGGTGGGCACGGGCCGGGCACGGCTGTAGCAGCGGGTCGAGGTCATCGCGTCGAAGGCGTCGGCCACCGCCACCACCCGGGCGAGCACCGGGATCTGCTCGCCGACCAGCCCGTACGGGTAACCGGAGCCGTCGATCCGCTCGTGGTGGTGCAGGATCGCCGACCGCGCCTCCCCCAGGAACCCGATGCCGCGCACCATCTCGTGCCCGTACTCGGGGTGCAGTTCGATGACGCGGCGCTCCTCGGGGGTGAGCGGCCCGTCCTTGCGCAGCAACCGGGTGGGGACGCCGAGCTTGCCGACGTCGTGCAGGATCCCGGCGATGCGGACGACTTCGAGCCGGTCCTCGGCCATACCGAGCTCGCGGGCGATCATCGCGGAGGCCTGCCCGACCCGTTCGCTGTGGCCGCGCGTGTAGCGGTCCTTGATGTCGACGGCCTGGACGAGGGCGCGGACGGTGGCCCGGTGGGCGGCGCGCTCGCGGTGGTACTGGGCGAAGACCCAGCAGGAGATGTACATCGGCAGCAGCACGAGCAGGACGGCCGGCAGGCCGTACGGGCTGCGCCACATGACCGCCATCATCAGGCCGGCCAGGCCGTGCACGCAGTGCGGGACGAGGGAGCGGATGAGCAGTCCGCGCCGGGCGGTGGCGGCGGGACGGCGCTCGGCGGCGGCCAGCACGCCCCCGTCGAGAGCGGTGAGCACCAGGCAGAACACGGCGGCCGCGACGGCCGCGGGGAGCATCGCGTACGGCAAGTCGGCCACTTGGAGCGGCGACCCGGAGCCCCCGGGCGGTCCCCCGCCGAGCGCCTCGGGGCCGCGCAGCAGCCCGTACGCCCGTCCGGCCGCCCAGGCGGCCGTCGCCTGCTGCGCGGCGTGCCACACGCGGCGCACCCCCGCGGGCCGCTGGACCACGGCGCCCGCGAACCCGCCGGGCAGCGCCACGAGCGCGGCGGCGGCGGGCGGCAGCAGGAAGACGGCGGCGAGCACCACGGGGAAGAAGGAGCCGATGCCCTCGGGCACCCGACCGCCCACCAGCGGGCAGATCCTGACGAGTTCGCAGCCGAGGTAGAGCGCGCCGAGCAGGGCCACGGCCGGCCAGGGCGTGGCCGGGTCCGTGAGCGCGGGTGTGACGCATGCCAGGGCGGCCAGGACGACGCACAGGATGTATCCGCGCGCCGCCGGCGGAAGTTCCCGCATGGCGCCCTCCTCCCCTGTGCCGTGCGCGCGGGGTACCGAATCGGGCCGGTACCGAATGGGGAGGATAAGTGGGGTCCCGGGCGCGGCGGGGCACATTTTCCGATTGCGCCATGCGGACGCCCCCGGATTAGCACCTTCGGGTGAACGAAGTGCTCTTCCGGGGGCGATTGTTCAAAGCCGCACCGACCGCGTCAGCCGGCGGCCGGATTCTCCGCGGTGATGTCGTGGTCGGGCACGGCCTGCCCCGACCTGATCAGTTCGATCCGGCCCATCACCTTCGACCGCAGGTCGGCCGGCACGTCGTCCGATCCGCAGCAGCGCTTCACCAGCTTCTTGACGGCCTGCTCCAGGCCGTACTTCTCCAGGCAGGGGTTGCACTCGCCGAAGTGGGTCTCGAACTTAGTGCAGTCACTGTCCGGCATCTCGTGGTCGAGGAACTCGTAAAGATGGTCCAGGACCTCAGCGCACTCCGTCTCGTGCGGCTCTCCGCAACTCATGAGCCCGAGCCTTTCCGGTCGTTCGACTCTCCCGCGCCGGCGGGGACGAGCCCGCGCTCACGGGCATAGTCCTCCAGCATTCCGCGGAGTTGACGGCGGCCACGGTGCAGTCGCGACATGACCGTACCGATGGGTGTACCCATGATGTCCGCGATCTCCTTGTACGCAAAGCCCTCTACGTCGGCAAGATAGACCGCGATGCGGAACTCCTCCGGAATGGCCTGAAGGGCTTCCTTCACATCCGAATCGGGCAGGTGGTCGAGCGCCTGCGACTCGGCGGACCGCAATCCGGTCGACATGTGCGACTCGGCGCGCGCCAGCTGCCAGTCCTCGATCTCCTCCGCGGCGCTGCGCTGGGGTTCGCGCTGCTTCTTGCGGTAGGAGTTGATGAAGGTGTTGGTCAGGATGCGGTACAGCCACGCCTTCAGGTTGGTGCCCTCGCGGAACTGGTGGAAGGACGCGTACGCCTTCGCGTACGTCTCCTGGACCAGGTCCTCGGCGTCGGCCGGGTTGCGCGTCATGCGCAGCGCGGCCGAGTACATCTGGTCGAGGTAGCCGAGGGCGTCCCGCTCGAAGCGCGCATTGCGCTCCGGGGTCGTCTCCTCCGCGTGGCCTTCGTCGGTCCCAGCGACAGGACCCACCTCCTCCGACTGCGTGGCGACTCCGAGAGCGGACCCGCTCGCATTGGAGAATAGTCGACCCTCCCGGCCCTCCGCCGCCCGGAGCGAGCCGCCCTTTGGCCCGGGCAGGACCGTCCAGTCCAGGTCAGCGGCCTGCGGACGGTTCTGGCTGATGACCTGGGTCATGCGCTCGCTCTCCTCCGACGATTTCCCGTGCGTACCGACATCCGGGACAACAGAAGGGCCCCGCGCCGCATTCCCCGCCGGGCCCCGGGATTTCGCCCCTTTCCGGGGCGGTACGGGCCGTTCGGGGGGCCGGGTGAGCTCCGTCACCGCCGGATCCGCCGCGGAGTCCGTCAGGTTCCTGCTGGCGGGTCCCGGGCGTACGGCCGTCCGGTGGTGTGCCGCCGGGCCGGCCGGTCAGCCGGCGAGCCGCGCGGAGAGCCGCTCCAGCCACTGCGCCACGGCGGCGGTGATCACCGCGAGGGTCTCCTCCTGGGTCGTCCCCGCCTTCTTCGGGACCGCGAAGCCGTGGTCGCCGTACGCCACCTCCACCAGCTCGTACGGGTCCTGCGGGTCCGGCGGCGGGAACTCCCCCGGGTGCCCGAACGGGTCCCGGGCGCCCTGGACCACGAGCGTGGGCCGGCCCGTGCCGGTGAGCTCCCCGGCGCGGGACTTCTCCGGGCGGCCCGGCGGGTGCAGTGGGAACGCCAGGGCGAGCACCCCGGCCGCGTCCAGTTCCGCGGCCGTCCGGCAGGCCACCCGGGCCCCGGCGCTGCGGCCGCCCGCGACGACCGGCAGGCCCGGTTCCGTGAGCACCGGCCACAGCCCCCGCCATCCTTCGTCGAGCACCTTGGGGGCGGCGGCGACCTTCTTCCCGGCGACCCTCCAGGGCTGCTCGACCAACGCCACGGTGATCCCGCGGGCGGGCAGGGCGGCGGCCAGCGCCTGGAGGTCCCGAGCCTCGATGCCGCCGCCCGCGCCGTGGCCGAGGGCGAGGACGAGCCCGGCCCGGCGGGCCGGATGCCAGGTGACGCGGGCCTCGCCCGCCGGGGTGTCGACACTCTCGGTACGCGTGGTCATGGCCCCATCCTGCCGCGTGCCGCGGCACGGCCCGTGGACCGCGCCCGCGGACCGCGCGGTCGGAAGCCGGCCGTGCGGTCAGAAGAGCGTCTCCTCCTCCGGGGCCGCCAGCTCCGTCAGCAGCTCCGCGCCGTTGTTGCGCACGCTGCTCACCGCGGTGGACACCGGGTAGGCGCGCATCAGCCCGTTCGGCGGCGGCGCGAGCAGCTCCCGCAGCGAGCCCTCGGTGTCGGTGTCGGCCGGGTCCAGCCAGGCGTCCCAGCGGTCGGGGGTCAGCATGAGCGGCATCCGGGGGTGGATGTCGGAGAGCGAGCGCGGCCCCTCGGCCGGCGCCGTGCCCAGCGGCCCGGTCTCCGCCTCCGTGGTGATCACCGAGCAGGTCGCCCACCAGGCGCGCGGGTGCTCGTCGGGCAGGGTGCGGTCGCGCCAGAACTCGTAGATCCCGGCCATGGCGAAGACCCCGCCGTCGGCGGGGAGCACGAAGTAGGGCTGCTTGCGGGCCCGCTTCTTCTTGCCCTCGACCTCCAGCTGCCGCTCGTCGTGGGCCGTGACCCACTCGTAGTAGCCGTCGGCGGGGACGATGCAGCGGCGCTGGGCGAAGGGGCGCCGGAAGGACGGCTTCTCGGCGAGGGTCTCGGCCCGGGCGTTGATCATCCGCGCCGCCCCGTCGGGGTTCTGGGCCCAGGAGGGCACGAGGCCCCATTTCAGGACGCGCAGCTGGCGAACCGGGCGGCGGTCCCCGGCGTCCTTCACGGGACGGTCGAGGACGACGTGGACCTCCTTCGTCGGCGCCACGTTCCAATCGGGGGCCATGGTCTCCTCCGGCTCCCATTTCTCGACGCCGAAAGCCTCCACGAGGTCCTCGGGTCCACGACTCGCCGCATACCTTCCGCACATGGCTGCCACACTGCCATGGCATCCGACCACCACCGCAAGGAGCCCGTCACTTCATGGACCTCAGCACCACGGCCGGCCTGTGGGACCGGCTCACGGGTATACAGGCGGCGCCCGACCTGTGGCTGGTCGTCGCGACCGGGCTGGCCGCACTGGCCGCCGTGGGTCCGCGCCCGCTGTGGCGGCTGTCGCGCAACGCGATCACCATCGCGCACGAGGGCGGCCACGGCCTGCTCGCGCTGCTGACCGGGCGCCGCCTCGACGGCATACGGCTGCACTCGGACACCAGCGGGGTCACCGTCAGCCGCGGCCGGCCGACCGGGCTCGGCATGATCCTCACCGCGGCCGGCGGGTACACGGCGCCGTCCCTGCTCGGTCTCGGCGGCGCGGCCCTGCTGTCCGCGCACCGGATCACCCTGCTGCTGTGGGCGGCCACCGCCCTGCTGGTGGCCATGCTGGTGATGATCCGGAACGCGTACGGGGCCCTGACCGTGGTGCTGACCGGCGGAACGTTCGTGCTGGTCTCCTGGCTGGCCCCGGCCGATGTTCAGGCCGCCTTCGCGTACGCGGTGGTGTGGTTCCTGCTGCTGGGCGGGGTCCGGCCGGTCTTCGAACTCGGCGCCAAGCGCCGGCACGGAGGGGCGCCGGATTCCGACGCCGACCAGCTGGGGCGGCTCACCCACCTCCATCCGGTGGTGTGGCTGGTCTTCTTCCACATCGTCGCGCTCTCCTCGCTCATCGGCGGCGGCCGCTGGCTTCTCGCCCTCTGAGACCGCCGGGCGATCAAGATCCGGCACCGGAGGAAGCCACTAAAGTGGGGGCCATGACCGAGACCCCCGCGCTCCCCGCCCTCTGGCCCGCTCCGCTCGCCGACGGGACCGTCCACGCCACCGTCACGGTCCCCGGGTCCAAATCGGTCACCAACCGCGCCCTCGTACTGGCCGCGCTCGCCTCCGAGCCGGGCTGGGTGCGCCGGCCCCTGCGTTCGCGCGACTCCCGGCTGATGTCCGACGCGCTGCGCGCGATGGGCGTCGGCATCGAGGAGACCGTCTCCTCCAGCTCGGCGGGCTCCACCGGTCACACGGTCGGCGGCGAGGCCTGGCGGATCATCCCCGCCGCCCTGCACGGCCCGGCCACCGTTGACGTCGGCAACGCGGGCACGGTCATGCGCTTCCTGCCGCCCGTCGCCACCCTCGCCTCCGGCGACATCCGCTTCGACGGCGACCCGCGCTCCTACGAGCGTCCGCTCGGCGAGGTCATCAACGCCCTGCGGGTCCTCGGCGCCCGGATCGACGACGACGGCCGGGGCGCGCTGCCGCTGACCGTGCAGGGCGGCGGGGCCCTGGAGGGCGGCACGGTCGAGATCGACGCCACCAACTCCTCCCAGTTCGTCTCCGCCCTGCTGCTCTCCGCCCCCCGTTTCAACCAGGGCGTCGAGGTCCGGCACGTGGGCAGCAACCTGCCGTCGATGCCGCACATCCGGATGACCGTGGAGATGCTCCGCGCGGCGGGCGCCCAGGTGGACACCCCCGAGGCGGGCGGCGAGAAGAACGTGTGGCGGGTCGCGCCCGGCGCGCTGCTCGGCCGCGACCTGGTCGTGGAGCCGGACCTGTCCAACGCCCAGCCCTTCCTGGCGGCGGCCCTGATCACCGGCGGGACGGTCACCGTCCCGGACTGGCCGCGCCGCACCACGCAGCCCGGGGACGCGCTGCGCCGGATCTTCACCGAGATGGGCGGTTCCTGCGAGCTGACCGAAGACGGTCTGGTCTTCACCGGCACCGGCAAGATCCACGGCATCGACGTGGACCTGGGCGAGGTCGGCGAGCTCACCCCGGGCATCGCCGCCGTGGCGGCGCTGGCCGATTCCGAGTCCGTCCTGCGCGGGGTCCAGCACCTGCGGCTGCACGAGACGGACCGGCTGGCCGCGCTGACCCGGGAGATCAACGCGCTCGGCGGCGACGTCACCGAGACGGCGGACGGCCTGCACATCCGGCCGCGCCCGCTGCACGGCGGCACCTTCCACACGTACGACGACCACCGGATGGCCACCGCCGGCGCGGTGATCGGCCTGGCCGTGGAGGGTGTCCTCATCGAGAACGTGGCGACCACCGCGAAGACCCTGCCGGACTTCCCGCGGATGTGGGCGGACATGCTCGGTCATGCGCCGCGAGGAGCGGGAGCGTAGGGCCCGTCATGCGCAGGTACGGCAAGAACACCGACGAGGACGACATCCGCCAGCGGCCCAACCCCAAGGGCAACCGGCCCCGGACGAACATCCGGCCCAAGCACGAGGACGCCTCGGAGGGCTTCGTCCTGACCGTGGACCGGGGCTGGCTCACCTGCCTGGTCGGGGATCGCGCGGTCCACGCGATGAAGTCCCGGGAGCTGGGCCGCAAGGCGGCGGTGGTCGGCGACCGGGTGTGGATCGTGGGCGACCTCTCCGGCAAGAAGGACACCCTCGCCCGGATCGTCCGGATCGAGGAACGCAGGTCCGTCCTGCGGCGCACGGCCGACGACGACGACCCGTACGAGCGCGTCGTCGTCGCCAACGCCGACCAGCTGGCCATCGTGACGGCCCTGGCCGATCCGGAGCCGCGGCCCCGCATGATCGACCGCTGCCTGGTGGCGGCGTACGACGCCGGGCTGGAGCCGCTGCTCGTGCTCACCAAGTCCGACCTGACCTCGGCCGACAAGATCCTGGAGATCTACTCGACGCTCGGGGTGAACTACGTGGTGACCAACCGCGAGGAACTGGCCACGGGTGACGCGGCCGACCGGGTCCGGGAGCGGCTGAACGGCCGGATCACGGCCTTCGTCGGCCATTCGGGCGTCGGCAAGACGACCCTGGTGAACTCGCTGGTCGCCGAGGGCCGCCAGCGCGCCACCGGGCACGTCAACGCCGTCACGGGTCGCGGCCGGCACACCACCACCTCGGCGCTCGCGCTGCCGCTGCCCTCCGGCGACGGCTGGGTCATCGACACCCCGGGCGTGCGTTCCTTCGGCCTGCACCACGTGGATCCGTCCCGGGTGATCCTCGCCTTCCCGGACCTGGTGCCGGGGACGGAGGAGTGCCCCCGCGCGTGCAGCCACGACGAGCCGGACTGCGCGCTCGACGCGTGGGTGGAGAGTGGGCACGCGGACCCGGCGCGGCTGTACTCGCTGCGGCGGCTGCTGGAGGCGCGGGAGCGCCGCGAAGGGGACTGAGCCGGTGGCGCCGTGCGCCGGGTTTGCGGGAGGCCTCCTGTGGTGAATGGATAGTCGCACCGAGTGGCGCGCAGGCTCGGGCCCGGACTGCGGCCCCGAGCCCGACCGCGGCACGTGACGCGGGGAGGCATTCGACATGGCCTGGCTGCTGGTCGTGGTCGCCGGACTGCTGGAGACCGGTTTCGCGGTCTGCCTCAAGCTGTCGCACGGGTTCACCCGGCTGTGGCCCACGGTCGCCTTCGCGTGCTTCGCGCTCGGCAGCTTCGGCCTGCTGACCCTCGCCCTCAAGAAGCTGGACGTGGGCCCCGCCTACGCGGTGTGGACGGGCATCGGCGCGGCCGGGACGGCGATCTACGGCATGGTCTTCCTGGGCGACCTGGTCTCCACGCTCAAACTCGTCTCGATCTCGCTGGTCATCCTGGGCGTCATCGGGCTGCAGCTCTCCGGCTCGGCGCAGTGAGCAGTCCGAGCAGTTCCCCCGGCTCCTCCTCCGGGGCGACCACGTAGGACAGCGCGAGCCGTACGACGAGCTCGCAGCGGGCTCCGCCCTCCACCGGCGCGAGCGCGGCGGCCGCCCGGTCGCGGACGGCGCGGGTCAGCTCACCGGGCCCCGGAGCCCGGCCCGCGGCGGGCAGCCCGGCGTCCCAGCACCCGGTGAGCAGCGCCCGTACGAGGGGATGCGCGCGGGCCGCCCATACGGTCCACTCGGCGACGGCCGCGAGCCGCTCGGGGCCCTGCGCCGGGGTGGACAGGGCCCGGTCCACGCCGTCGAGGTAGCGGTCGGCCGCGCGCCGGACCAGGGCGCGGCCGAGCCCCGCCTTGCCGCCGAACTCGTTGTAGAGGGTCTGCCGGGACACTCCCGCGGCGGCCGCCACGTCGACCATCCGCACCGACGGCCAGGGGCGCGCCGACAGCGCCGCTCCCGCGGCTTCCAGCAGGGAATCCCGGGCTGCCGGCATCATCGCCTCCCACGGGGCCGTGTCACGGGCTTTCGCTGGGCTTCCCCGTCAGAGTTGACGGGCCGACAGATGCTGTCAAGGGCGCGTCCCCGGGCGCCGGGGCGGCCGCGATACTGTTCGGCCATGTCCGAGTATGACGATGACCTGCGCCTTGCCCTCGAACTCGCCGACGCGGCGGACGCCGCCACGATGGAGCGGTTCCGTGCCCTCGACCTGTTGGTCGAGACGAAGCCGGACATGACCCCGGTGAGCGAGGCCGACCGGGCCGCGGAGGAGGTCGTCCGGGCGGGCATCGCCGCGGCGCGGCCCGACGACGCCGTCCTGGGCGAGGAGTACGGCCTGCGGGGCAGCGGTCCGCGCCGCTGGGTCGTGGACCCGATCGACGGTACGAAGAACTACGTGCGCGGGGTCCCCGTGTGGGCCACGCTGATCTCCCTGATGGCCGAGGGCGCCGACGGCGTCTTCCGCCCCGTGGTCGGTGTGGTGTCCGCGCCGGCGCTGGGCCGCCGCTGGTGGGCGGCGCAGGGCGGGGGCGCGTTCACGGGCGGTGCGCTCGGGGAGACCACCGCGATCGCTGTGTCGAAGGTGGGCGCCCTGAACGACGCCTCGTTCGCGTACTCCTCGCTCAGCGGCTGGGAGGAGCAGGGCCGGCTCCCGGGCTTCCTGGACCTCACCCGGGCGTGCTGGCGGACGCGCGGATACGGCGACTTCTGGCCGTACATGATGGTCGCGGAGGGCTCGCTGGACCTGTGCGCGGAGCCGGAGCTCAACCTGTGGGACATGGCGGCCCTCGCGGTCGTCGTCGAGGAGGCCGGCGGCCGCTTCACCGGCCTGGACGGCGTGGACGGGGTGCACGGCGGGAACGCGGCGGCGTCGAACGGGCTGCTGCACGAGGAGATGCTGGACCTGCTGCGGCCGCGCGCCTGAGCCCCCGCACGCGGGTATCGCGCCCAGCGCGCGCCCTTGTTGACCCCGCGGAGCCGTGGGAATCTGAGGGTCCCCCCGCTTGTGCACTTGTGAAGCTTTTCTCCAGCGCGCTTCCGCGACCGCACCCACCCGAGCGGGGTGACTCACCCAGGAGGTGGCTCCCTTCATGCTCGTCCGCGACGCAATGAGCACCGTGATCCTCACCCTCGGACCCGCGCACACCCTCCGGCAGGCGGCCTGCCTGATGTCCGGCCGCCGGGTCGGCGCGGCCGTCGTCCTCGACCCCGACCGCAGCGCGATCGGCATCCTGACCGAGCGCGACATACTCAACTCGATCGGCGCGGGCCACGATCCCGACCAGGAGTCGGTGGGCGCGCACACCACCAACAACGTGGTGTTCTGCACACCGGAGGCCACGGTCCAGGAGGCCGCCGAGGCCATGGTCCACGGCGGCTTCCGGCACCTGATCGTGCTGGAGGACGGCGGCCCGGTGGGCATCGTGTCCGTGCGCGACGTCATCCGCTGCTGGGTGCCGTCGCGCCGCGCGGTCTCCGCGTAACGGGCGCCCGTACGCGAACGGCCGCCGGGCCGGGTCACCCGGGGTTCCGGCCGGCGGCCCCCGACGTGAAAAAGCCCGGAGGCGCCGCGGGGCGGGGACCAGGGG
>NZ_JBSGQV010000027.1:13546-59534 GCF_053606025.1 Streptomyces sp. NPDC055254
TACCCACTCCCTCGGGCGGGTGTTCCGCTCGCCCGGCCCCGCCCGCCCCCTGGGCCCCCCCCACCCACCCCGGCGGCACCCGCAGACTCGTCGGTTCGCGGCCCGGCGGCCCGCTACGACAAGAGGCCGTCAGCCGCGCAGGGCCTGGACCGCGGCGTCCAGCCGCTTGCCGAAGTCGCCGTCCGCCTGGCGGAAGTTGTTGATCGCCCGCTCGACGATGTCGTCACGGGAGACCTTGGCGATGAAGCCGGAGAGGTTCTCGATCAGACGCGTCTTCTCGTCCTCCGAGTACAGGCGGTAGAGGTTGCCCGCCTGGACGAAGTCGTTGTCCTCGCGATGGACGGGCGCCGCGTGGTTGCCCGTGCCTCCGGTCAGGGAAACCGGCTGCCACAGCGGGCGGTCGGTCTGGTGCGGGCCGCCGAAGCTGTTCGGCTCATAGTTCTTCGTACCCTTGTGGCGGCCGTCGTACAGGTGGCCGTCACGGGAGTTGGTGCGCGCCTCGGTGGCGTGCGGGCGGTTCACCGGCAGGTGGTCGGCGTTGATGCCGACGCGGTAGCGGTGGGCGTCGCCGTAGCCGAAGAGACGGCCCTGGAGCATCTTGTCCGGGGAGGGACCGATACCGGGGACGAAGTGGGCGGGGCTGAAGATGCTCTGCTCGACCTCGGCGAAGACGTTCTCCGGGTTGCGGTTGAGCTCCAGCTTGCCGATCTCGATCGGCGGGTAGTCCTCGTGCGGCCACACCTTGGTGAGGTCGAACGGGTTGAAGCGGTACTCGGCCGCCTCGGCCGCCGGCATGATCTGGACCTGGACGGTCCAGGACGGGAAGTCGCCGCGCTCGATGGACTCGCGCAGGTCGCGCTGGTGGGAGTCGGGGTCCTCGCCGGCGAGCCGGTTGGCCTCGGCCTGGGTGAGGTTCTTGATGCCCTGGTCGGTCTTGAAGTGGTACTTGACCCAGAACACCTCGCCGGCCTCGTTGTTCCACTGGAACGTGTGCGAGCCGTAGCCGTTCATGTGGCGGTAGCTCGCCGGGATGCCGCGGTCACCGAAGAGCCAGGTCACCTGATGGGTGGACTCGGGCGACAGACCCCAGAAGTCCCAGACGTTGTCCGCCTCCTGCGAGCCGGTGTACGGGTCGCGCTTCTGGGTGTGGATGAAGTCCGGGAACTTGATGGCGTCCTTGATGAAGAACACCGGGGTGTTGTTGCCGACGAGGTCGTAGTTGCCCTCTTCGGTGTAGAACTTCAGCGCCCAGCCGCGGGGGTCGCGCACCGCGTCGGCGGAGCCGAGGTTGCCCGCGACGGTGGAGAAGCGCAGGAACGTCTCGGTCTGCTTGCCGACCTCGGACAGGAACGCGGCCCGGGTCCACTGCGAGACGTCGCGGGTCAGCGTGAAGGTGCCGTAGGCACCGGCGCCGCGGGCGTGGACCACGCGCTCCGGGATGCGCTCGCGGTTGAAGTGCGCGAGCTTCTCCAGCAGCAGCTGGTCCTGGACGAGCACGGGGCCGCCGACGCCAGCGGTCTCGCTGTTCTGGTTGTCGGCGACCGGTGCCCCTGCCTCCGTGGTGAGCGGTCCCTGCGTCACGTGCGCCTCCTGCGTCATTCCTGCATGTCCTGTCCTCGGCCTGTTCCGTAACCGATCCTACAATGGACTTTGTCCAAGTCAAGCACGCATCCAATTCGACATCGATTCGGGAGTTACACCGAATCCCTGCGCTGTTAGGCTGATGTACATGAGTGACCTGCTGGAACGACTCCGCGGACGCGGCTGGCGCATGACGGCGCAACGCCGTGTCGTGGCCGAGGTGCTCGACGGCGACCACGTGCACCTGACGGCGGACGAGGTCCATGCGCGCGCCGCCGCCAAACTGCCCGAGATCTCGCGGGCGACGGTCTACAACACCCTGGGAGAGCTCGTCACGCTCGGTGAGATCCTGGAGGTCGCCACCGACCGGCGCGCGAAACGGTACGACCCCAACGCCCACCGGCCCCACCAGCACCTGGTCTGCGCCCGGTGCGGCGCGATCCGCGACGTCCATCCGTCGGGCGACCCGCTCGGCGACCTGCCCGACACCGAGCGCTTCGGCTTCGTCGTGTCGGCGGTCGAGGTGACCTACCGCGGCGTGTGCCCCAACTGCGCCGGCGCCTGACACCCGCACGATCCGTACGACAGAAGGCCGGGAGCGTGAGCTCCCGGCCTTCTTCGCTGCCGCGCCCCGCGCGCCCGCGCCGCGCGGATCACCGCTCCCACGCCCGGAAACGACTCAAGGCCCGGATCCATGGGATCCGGGCCTCGGGCCTTCAGTAGCGGGGACAGGATTTGAACCTGCGACCTCTGGGTTATGAGCCCAGCGAGCTACCGAGCTGCTCCACCCCGCGTCGGTAAACCCAACGTTACGTGACAGCCCCTGGCAGATGCAAATCGGTTAACCGACTCAGGCCGAGAGCTCCTCGGCCAGGGCCTCGCGCAGGCGCGCGGCCCGCTCCGACACCTCGGCCGGGCCCAGTTCCATGGCGCGTGCGCACCACTTCTGCCCCTCGGCCAGGTCGCCGTGGCGCGCCGCCAGCAGCCCCAGCCGCAGGGCGGCCCGGCCGTGGCCCGCCACCGCCGCCCGGGTCCACCACAGGGCGGCCTCCGGCTCGTCCCCCTCACGGGCCAGCAGCAGCCCGAGGTTGAACGCGCCGTTGCGGGAGCCCGCCTCCGCCGCCTCCCGGTACCACCGCGCGGCGAGCGCCAGGTCGCCCCGGGCGGCGGCCAGCATGCCGACCCGCACCTGGGCGCGGCGGTGCCCCAGCTCGGCGGCCCGCTCGTACCACTCCTCGCTCTCGGTGCGCGGGGCGCCGCCCGCGGGGTCGCCCAGGGCCACCGGCTCCGGCGGCGGGGCCAGCGACTCCAGCAGCGCGGCCAGCCGGAAGGCCGCCTCCGCACTGCCGCCGCCCGCGGCGCACCGCAGGTGCCGCTCGGCGGCGCGCTCCTCGCCGTCCCGTACGAGCGCGATGCCGACCTGGAGCGCGGCGTCGGTGTGCCCCGCCGACGCGGCCCGTTCGTACCACTTCAGCGCCGTGCGGTCCTCGTCGCGGCTCGCGAAGAGGATTCCGAGGTTGAACGCGGCGTCCACGCTGCCGGCCTCCGCCGCCTTGGAGAACCAGGGCTCGGCGCCCTCGGCGTCCCCGCCCTGCAGCAGCAGGATGGCCAGCGCGTTGGCCGCCTCGCGGTGCCCGGCGTAGGCGGCCCGCCGGTACCACTGCTCGGCCTGCGCGGTCCGGTCCTGTGCGACGCACAGCAAAGCAAGGTTGTACGCCCCGTTCTGGTCTCCCGCGTCCATGGCGGTGCGGTACCAGCGCTCGGCGGTCTGCGTCTCCCCCCGGGCGGCGTGCAGCGCGCCCAGTGCGTTGGCGGCGTTGCCGTCGCCGTCCTGGGCGGCCCGGTGCCACCACGCGGCGGCGCTGTCCTCGTCCCCGGCGTCGCGCAGCAGGAAGCCCAGGGCGCACGCGGCACGCGCCTCGCCCTGCTTCGCGGAGGTCAGGTACCAGCGCCCCGCCTCCTTGAGCTCGCCCCGCGCCTCCAGCAGCGCGCCCAGGTGGAGCGCGGCCCGGCGGTGCCCGCGCGCGGCGGCCTGCCGGTACCACTGCTCGGCCTCGACGGGGTCGCCCTTGCGCAGGTGCCGGGCCAGCCGGTACGCCGCCTCGCGGTGGCCCTGCTCGGCGGCGGCGCGGAACCACCGCTCCACGCCCCGGTCGCCCCGGTGCTCCAGCAGGTCGGCCAGTCCGTAGGCGCCGAGCGCGTGGCCGGATTCCGCCGCCTGGCGGAGCCAGTACTCGGCGGCGGGCTCGTCCCCGCGCTCGCGGAAGTGGCGGCCCAGGGCGTGCGCGGCGGGAGCGGATCCGGCCACGGCGGCCACCCGCCACCAGCCGGCGGCGTCCTCCGGGTAGCCCCGCTGGTGCAGCAGTACGCCGAGGTTGTTCGCGGCCGCCCGGTCCCCCACCGCGGTGGCCCCGCGCAGGTACGGCTCGGCCCCGGCCAGGTCGCCGCGGCGAAGCAGCAGTGCGCCGAGCACGCTCATGGCGCCCGGGTCGCCCTTGTCGGCGGCCGCCCGGTGCCGGGCTTCGAGCTCGGCGTCGCTCGCCGTGTCGGTCTCGGCGAACGCGTCCTCCGTGAGATCCGCGTCGGTCAGTACGGTCTGCGTGTCCACGGCCGGAGCCGCTCCCTTGGCCTCTGTGCCCGCTTCGGCCTCCGCCCTCACAAACCGCCCTGTCTCCAGCAGAGTTGACCTGTCCCCCATAAATCCCATCGTCGCATCACCTGCTACCCGCGTACACCTGGTATGTCGCAGCCCGTGAGGTCACTACAGCGTTTTGTCGACATGCCCTCAGTGAGGCAAGTCAAACACGCTCCTCCCCGAAGTCACCCGCCCCAGCTAACGCGTGTCCGCAGCGGACATGACGAAGGCCCGGATCCCATGGATCCGGGCCTTCATCTTCAGTAGCGGGGACAGGATTTGAACCTGCGACCTCTGGGTTATGAGCCCAGCGAGCTACCGAGCTGCTCCACCCCGCGTCGGTGAAACCACAGTATCACGACGCGGGACCGAGCCCTTACCGACGGATCATCAGCCGCCCGGATTCGGCGCGGCCGGCTTCGCCTCCGCTTCGATCGCCCGCTTCAACGCCGCCTTGATGTCCTCCTGCGCCTTGCCGAAGGCCGCCCAGTCGCCGGCCTGCCTGGCCTTCTCGGCCTCCTCGACGGCCTTCTGCGCGTCGGCGAGCGCCGCCTTGACCGTCGGGTTCTGATTCGTCGGCGGGGTGACGGCGCCCTCGCCCGGGGGCTGGTCCGGCGGGACCGGCGTGGTCGGGGCCTCCGCTCCGAAGACCACGTTCAGCGCCTTCTCCAGGGTGTCCTCGAACGCCGTCGCGCCTCCGTAGGTCACGAGGACCTTGCGCAGCAGCGGGTACTTGAGGCCCGAACTGCGCACGTACACCGGCTCGACGTAGAGCATTCCGCCGTCGAGCGGCACGGCGAGCAGGTTCCCGTACTCGATCTCGGAGTCGCCACCGCGCAGCAGCCGGATCGACTCGGCGATCTTCGGCTCGGACTGGAACTTGCTCTGCACCTGCCCGGGGCCGTCCGGCGGCTTGCTCGTCGGCATCTTCAGGATGCGGATCTTGCCGTAGTCCGAGGTGCCCGGATCGGCGTTGACCGCCATGAAGGCGCTCAGGTTCGGCCGCTCGTTCGGCGTGAAGGTCGTCGTGAGCGAGAAGACCTGCTCCTTCTCCTTCTGGCCCGGCATCTTCATCGACAGGTAGTACGGCGGGACCGCCGTGCCGGCCTTCGTCGTCGGGTCGTCCGGGACCGCCCACGCCTCACTGCCGCTGAGGAAGGTCTGCGGGTCGGTGACGTGGTAGCGGGTCAGCAGCTCGCGCTGGACCTTGAACAGGTCCTGCGGGTACCGCAGGTGGTCCATGAGCGGCTTGTCGATGTCGCTCTTGGACTTCACCGTGCCCGGGAACGCCTTCATCCAGGTCTTGAGGACCGGGTCCTGGGTGTCCCACTGGTACAGGTCGACCGTGCCGTCGTAGGCGTCGACGGTGGCCTTCACCGAGTTGCGGATGTAGTTGACCCGGTTCTCCTGGGCCACCACCGCGCGCTGGCTGTTGGTGAGCGAGTCGGCCGTGCTCTGGCCCAGCGTGGTGCGCGAGGCGTACGGGTAGCCGTTGGTCGTCGTGTAGGCGTCGACGATCCACTTGATCCGGCCGTCGATGACGGCCGGGTACGGCGCGCCGTCGATGGTCAGCCACGGCGCGACGGCCTCGACGCGCTCCTTGGGCGTGCGGTTGTACAGGATCCGCGAACCGTCGCCGATGGCTCCGGAGTAGAGGATCTGCGGCTCGCTGAAGGTGAGCGCGTACGCGGCCCGGTTGATCGGGTTGTCCAGATTGACCCCGGACCGGCCCTCGTAGCTCGTCTCCTTCTCGCCCTTGTCGTCCGAGTAGTCGAGCTCCTTCTGCGGCCCGCCGACGATCGAGTACTGCTTCGTCTGCTCGCCGTAGTAGATGCGCTGCTCGAAGTCCGTGCCGAACATCCCCTTGGAGGGGAGGTCGGACTGGGTGAAGTCCGGGGCGCCCTGGTCGCCGACGGTGGTGCCCTTGGCCGCGACCACGCCGTAGCCGTGCGTGTACTTGAAGTGGTCGTTGATCCAGTTGTTCTTCGGGATGCCGCCGATGTTCAGCTCGCGCAGGCCGATGACCGTGTCCTGGCCGCTGTACCGGTCCACGGCGAGCGTGGACGGGAAGGCGTAGTAGCCCTTGACCTGCTGGAGCTGCTGGAAGGCCGGCGAGACGATGTTCGGGTCGAGGATCCGGACGCTGGCGGTCGTGTCGGCCGCCGACCGCAGCTTGGTCCGGTCCTGCGTCTGCGGCACGCCCGGGTAGTCCGTGACCTCCGAGCCGGCGATCCCGTAGGCGTCCCGCGTCGCCTTGATGTTCTTCTGGACGTACGGGGATTCCTTGGCCTGCTCGTTGGGCTGGACCTGGAACTTCTGCACGATCGCCGGGTAGAGCCCGCCGATCAGGATCGCCGAGAGGACCATCAGGCCGAAGCCGATGACCGGCAGCTGCCAGGTGCGGCGCCACAGCGTCGCGAAGAACAGCACGGCGCAGATCGCCGCGATGGCCACCAGGATCGTCTTCGCCGGCAGGTAGGCGTTCGCGTCGACGTACCGCAGACCGGTCCAGTTGTCCGCCGCCTTGAAGTCGCTGGACTTCACGGCGAGACCGTACCGGTCGAGCCAGTACGCGACCGCCTTGAGCGTGACGAACAGGCCCAGCAGCACCGACAGGTGCCCGGTCGCCGCGGCGGTGGCCCGGGCGCCCGGGCTGGTCACGCGCAGTCCGCCGTAGAGGTAGTGCACGACGGCCGCGGCGATCACCGACAGCACGACGGCGGCGAAGCCGAAGCCGAGCAGGAAGCGGTACCACGGCAGGTCGAAGGTGTAGAACGACACGTCCAGGTTGAACTGGGGGTCCTTCGTGCCGAAGGGCACCCCGTTCACGAACATCAGCCAGGTCTTCCACTGGCCGGCCGCCGAGGCGCCCGCGATCAGGCCGACCAGGACGGAGATGCCCAGCAGCAGCCACTTCTTGTACGGGGCGATGCTCATCCGGTAGCGGTCGAGGCTCTGCTGCTCCATCGACATCGCGCTTAGCGGCGGCCGCAGCCGGTACGCCAGCCAGATGTTCAGTCCGACGGCACCCGTCATCAGCAGGCCGAAGACGGCGAAGAGACCGACCCTGGTCCACAGGGTGGTGGTGAAGACGGTCGAGTACTTCACGGACCGGAACCAGAGCCAGTCGGTCCAGAAACCCGCGAACATGATGAAGAGCATGGCCAGGACGGCCAGCACGCCCAAAGTCATGAGGAGAGTGCGGGCCCGCCGGGACGGGCGGCCGACTCTCATCCGTGGCCCGGAGGGGCCTCCGCCGCGGTCCGGCATCTGGAAAGCCAAGGTGCGCACCTCGAAAGTCGCTAAGTCTGAGTCCGGTAAATAACAGGGCCCCCGATCGTAGAGCCCACTGATTCAACTTACTGAGGCTTTGGTCAGTTCCCGGTATGCGGGGGAAAGGAGGCAGGATGTTGCCCATGTCCAACCTTTCGCCTTCCCCCGGCACGCCGATGGCGGCCAGCCCGCTCACCCGCGCCTGCCTCGAGATCGACGAGTACGCGGCCGGTCTCGGCTGGGACAAGCCCGCCCGGCTGTTCGCGCTCGTAGACACCGCCCGGCTCAAGAAGCAGGAGCCGCGGCTCGCGGGCCAGCTCGGCCTCGACCAGGACGACGCCGGCAAGAGCTCCCTGACTCCGGTCGAGCAGGACGAGGTCCCGGCCGGTACCCCGCTCGACCGGTTCCTGGGCACCATCGCCTGGCCCGACGCGGTGGTCGGCTGCGCGCTGACCGTGGAGCGGCTGATGCTGCCGCCGTCGGCGGAGGCCTCCGTACCGGAGGGCCTGAACGACAAGCAGCTGGCGAAGTGGGTCGCCGGCCATCCGGAGCGGCAGGAGGTGCGGCTGACCGTGGCGGTGCTGCGGGACGGGTCGCGCGAGTCGGCCGTGCGGCTGCGGGAGAAGGACTCCTCGACGGAGGTCCTCACCGGCGGGAACCTGGTCCCGGGACTGGCCGAGGCGCTGACCGCGACCTTCTCGTAGCCGCCGGCCGCGGGTCAGGCCGGCCGCGGGTCGGTCAGGACGTGGCCGCCGCGCACCGGGGCAGCCCCGCCGTGTCCCCCGCGCGGATCTTCTCCAGCGCCTTCACGGCCTCGTCCATGGTGGTGACCTTGACGAGGGTGAGGCCGTCGGGGACGTTCGCGGCCGCGGCGGCGCAGTTCTCGGCGGGCGTCAGGAAGTACTCGGCGCCCGCCTCGCGGGCCGCGATGGTCTTCATGGGGATGCCGCCGATCGGGCCGACCTCGCCCGCGTCGTCGATGGTGCCGGTACCCGCGACGAACTCGCCGCCGGTCAGGTCCTGCGGGGTGAGCTTGTCGACGATGCCGAGGGCGAACATCAGGCCCGCGCTCGGGCCGCCGACGTCGGCGAGCTTGATGTCGATCGCGAACGGGAAGGTGTGGTCCGTACCGGCCCGGATGCCGACGATGGCGTGGCCGTCGTCCTCCGCCTTGGCCGAGACGACGGTCACCTTGGTGGACCCGGTGGGTTCGCGGTTCGCCTTCTCGGCCTCCGCGGCTTCCGCTGCGGGCACGACGGTGAACTCGACGGGCTCGCCGGCCTTGTGCTTGGTGACGAGCTCGGCCACGTCCCCGGGAGCGTTCACCGGAGCGCCGTCCACGGCCCGGATGACGTCCCCCGCGTGCAGCTTGCCCTCGGAGGGGCTCGACTTGACCACGGAGGAGACGATCACTCGGGCGGTCACCGGGATGTCGAGCTGCTTGAGCGCCGCCACCTTGGCGCTCTCCTGCGACTGGCTGAACTCCTCGGCGTTCTCCTGCGTCGATTCCTCGTCCGTCTTGCCGTCGGGGTAGAGGTTCTCGTGCGGCACGACGATGTTGTCGTCGGCCAGCCAGCCGTAGACCGCTTCCAGCAGGTTCATGTCGTAGTCGGCACTGGTGACGCGCACCGTCGTCATGTTGAGGTGGCCGCTGGTCGGGTACGTCTCGCGCCCCGAGATGCTGAGGACGGGCTCGCCGCGCGAGTCCCCGAGCGTGTTCACGGTGGGGCCCGGGCTCATCTCGGCGTACGGGACCCGGACGAACACCCCTGCGCAGAGCAGCGCGAAGAGAAAGAGGGTGGAGGCGAGCATCGTCGCAGTGCGGCGTGGCATGGATCCGACAGTACGTGACGGCCCTGACGGGCGGCCCCCGGGGCCGGTCCGTACGGGGCCCGCATGGAGAACTCTCAGGCGTTTCTCACGGGACGCGTCAGACCGCGTCGGAACCGGAGTGCGCCTCTGCCTTCGCCCTGCTCTGATCGGTGTTGCCCATCGCTTCGCGGAAACGCGCGTAGCCCGCGAGCTCGGATATGTCTCCCTGCGTGCGGTCGCGTGCCGCCCAGCTGCCCCATATCGCCGCGCCGATCGCGGCGGACAGCGGAATCATCAACCACACCAGAGACGCCATTGGCCTGCCTCCCTACCCCTGAAGTACGTGTTGTCGTTGGTGGCTTCAACGCTCGTGCCCGGGAGGGGGTTACGCAAATCGAGGGCGTGTTGCGCGGCCGAACGGGTGCGAGGCTACCTCCTTTCGGGGGCGGCTCCGCACGCGGGGGTTCGTAGCGGGGCGGCGGGTGCTAGCAGGCGCCGACCCACTCCTCCGTGCCGTCCGAGAAGGTCTGGTGCTTCCAGATCGGGACCTCGTGCTTGAGGTCGTCGATCAGCATCCGGCAGGCCTCGAAGGCCTCGCCGCGGTGCGGGCAGGACACCGCGACGACGACGGCCAGGTCGCCCACGGACAGGTCGCCGACCCGGTGGACGGCGGCCAGGGCGCGGACCGGGTACGCGGCCACGACGCGCTCGGCGACGCGGCGCATCTCGGCCTCGGCGGTCGGGTGGCAGGAGTAGCCGAGCGAGTCGACGTCGGCTCCCCCGTCGTGGTCGCGCACCGTGCCGACGAAGAGCGTCGTACCGCCGGTCGCGTCGTCGCCGACGGCCTGGAAGACCTCGTCGAGCGAGAGCGGAGTCTCACGGATTTCGAGCAGCCGGATCGGGTCCGGAGCGGCCTGCTCGCCGGGGTGGTCGAAGTGCGGTGCCATGTCTTCATCGTGCCCTAGCCACTGACGTGGCGGAATAGCCGTTTCACCCGTGCCGCGCCCCTCCCCTTGGGAGCCTCCTACAGAAACCCCGCCCGGCCCCACCGCCGTCCCGGGCGCGGGGTGCGGGGCGGAGCCCGGGGAGCACGGGCGCGGCCGGGGTCCGCTCCGCGCGACGGCGCCGCACGGCACCGCCCGACCCCGCGGGGTCAGATGCCCCGCCGCCGCCGCGCCCGCCGCACGGCCGCCGCCGCACCCAGCAGCGCCACCGTCGCCCCCGCCGCACCCGCGGCCGTCGCGGCGTCCTTGCGCCCCAGCCGCCGCCCCACGACCGTGTGCCGGCCCGCGACCTCCTGGAGCAGCTCCGCCAGGACCTCCTCGTTGGTCCACCGCGGCCGCCACCCCGCCGCGTGCAGCCCGCTGACGCTGACCACCCACGGGTGCATCGTGTACGCCAGGTCGCCGGCCGGGGACGGTGTCAGCCCGATCCGGTGCAGCCGCGCGGCGGCGCCGAGCGCGACGGCCGACGGGAGCTCCATCCGGCGGATGCCGCTCAGCTCCTCGACCTCCTCCTGCTCCAGCCAGCCCTCGCACCCGACGGCCAGCTCGCCCTCGACCTTCTCCAGGGCGGCGTACTCCAGGGCGCTGACCAGGTCGTCCACATGGCAGAACTGCCAGGTGGGCCGGGAGCCGGCCACCACGAGCAGGCGCGGGGACTCGAAGTAGCGGGTCAGGGCGGTGTCGGTGCCGCCGACCAGGACCGCCGGGCGGACCACCGTGACGTTCAGACCGGGGTGCGCCCGCGGCGCCCGGCGGCCCAGGCGCTCGATCTCCAGCAGGTCGCCGACCCCGGTCGCCTCGGCGGTGGCCCGCAGCTCGGAGTCCTCCGACAGCGGGATGTCGTTGTCCGGGAGGGCGCCGTAGACCATGGCGGAGGTGCACAGGACGACCCGGTGCACGCCGGCCGCGGCGGCCGCGGTCAGCACGGTCTGGGTCCCGCGCACGTTGTACGCCGTACGGGCCGCCGGGTCCGTCTCCAGATCGAGGTCGAGGGCGAGGTGGACCACGACGTCCGCGCCGCGCAGCTTCTCGGCGATCGCGGGGTCGCGGACGTCGAGGACGTGCCACTGCGCGTCCTCGCACTCCCCGCGCCGCTCGTCGATGGCGACGACCTGCTTGACCTCGTCGGAGGCGGCCAGCCGGCTCACCAGGGCCGCGCCGACCCCCGACGCGGCGCCGGTCACGGCGACGACGGGGGCGTGGCGGCTCGGTCCGGCCGGGTTTCGCGGCCGGCGAACGCCGGGGTCGCCGTCACCGTGCTCGGGGCGGTCTTCGTCGTCGTGGGTCGCGCGAACCTGCGGATCTCGGGAACTCACCGGGCGTCTCCAGCGGTTGTCTTCGGTAGGGACGCACCGTGACGCGTACCTACCAGGTGATGTCCATCCTGCCGCAGCCCAGGAGTCGGCGGAGCACCGAGCCCGTGACCGGGTCGGGTGTCTACGCTGGGTGGTGTTGTCGGACCATTGCCCGTCGGCTCCCGCCGGCGGCCCTACGAGCCGAGGAAACCCGTGAGCGACACCCCATTCGGATTCGGCCTTCCGCCGGAGGAGCCGGAGGACGGCGACGAGGGCAAGAAGAAGGGCGGCGCCGGTGGCCAGGGCGGCTCGAATCCGTTCGGGTTCCCCGGCATGGGCCTCCCGGGCGGCGCCGGCGGCCAGGGCGGCGCGGACAACCCGTTCGCCGCGATGTTCGGCGCGATGAACCCGAACGACCTCGGGGCGGCCTTCCAGCAGCTCGGCCAGATGCTGAGCTACGAGGGCGGTCCCGTGAACTGGGACATGGCCAAGGACATCGCCCGCCAGACAGTCGCGCAGGGCACCACGGACGGGGTGAAGGACGCGAGCGTCGGCGTCGCGGAGAAGTCCGCGGTCGTGGAGGCCCTGCGCCTGGCCGACCTGTGGCTGGACGGCGTGACCTCGCTGCCCTCGGGCGCGGGCACGGCCGTGGCGTGGAGCCGCGCCGAGTGGGTCGAGGCGACCCTCCCGGTGTGGAAGGAGCTCGTGGACCCGGTCGCCGAGCGCGTCGGCGCGGCCATGGGCGGCGTCGTGCCCGAGGAGATGCAGGCCATGGCGGGCCCGCTGCTCGGGATGATGCGCTCCATGGGCGGCGCCATGTTCGGTCAGCAGATCGGCCAGGCCGTGGGCGTGCTCGCGGGCGAGGTCGTGGGCTCGACCGACATCGGGCTGCCGCTGGGTCCGGCCGGGAAGGCGGCGCTGCTGCCGCTGAACATCGAGGGCTTCGGCAAGGACCTGGGCGTTCCCTCGGACGAGGTCCGGCTGTACCTGGCGCTGCGCGAGGCGGCCCACGCCCGGCTCTTCGCGCACGTGCCGTGGCTGCGCTCGCACCTGTTCGGCACGGTCGAGGGGTACGCGCGCGGCATCAAGGTCGACACCTCGAAGCTGGAGGACGTGGTCGGCCAGCTGGACCCGTCCAACCCGGAGCAGCTGCAGGAAGCGCTCCAGGGCGGCATGTTCCAGCCGCAGGACACCCCCGAGCAGAAGGCGGCCCTGGCCCGTCTGGAGACGGCGCTCGCGCTGGTCGAGGGCTGGGTGGACGCCGTGGTGCACGAGGCGGCCAAGCCCCGGCTGACCTCGGCGGACGCCATGCGCGAGACCATGCGCCGCAGGCGTGCCTCGGGCGGTCCCGCGGAGCAGACCTTCGCCACCCTGATCGGTCTGGAGCTGCGTCCGCGCCGGCTGCGTGACGCCTCGCGGCTGTGGGCCTCGCTGACCGACGCGCGGGGCGTGGACGGCCGCGACGGGCTGTGGGAGCACCCGGACATGCTGCCGACGGCCTCGGACCTGGACGACCCCGACGGTTTCGTGCACCGCGAGCAGCCCGACTTCTCCGAGATCGACAAGATGCTCGGCGAGGCCGCCCGCGGCCGCGACACGGGCGGCACGGACAGCGCGGACGGCGCGGACGGCGCGGACGGCGACGAGAAGAAGTGAGCCTGCACGAAGACGCGGTCCTCGTCCTGAAGGCGTACGAGGGTGACGGCGAGGCGGCCCAGAGCGCGCTGCGCGAGGTGTACCTGGACCACCTGGCGGCCCATCCTGACGGGGTCTACAAGCCCTGCGGGGCCGGGCACGTCACCGGCAGCGCGCTGGTGATCGACCCGGCGGCGGGGCGCGTCCTGCTGACCCTGCACAAGAAGCTGGGCATGTGGCTGCAGATGGGCGGTCACTGCGAGCCCGGCGACGCCACCCTGGCCGGGGCGGCGCTGCGCGAGGCCCGCGAGGAGTCGGGCATCGCGTCCGGTCTGACTCTGCTGCCGGGCGGCCCGGTGCGCCTGGACCGGCATCCGATCCCGGCTCCCTGCCACTGGCACCTGGACGTGCAGTACGCGGCGCTGGCCCCGGCCGGCTCGGTGGCGGAGATCAGCGAGGAGTCCCTGGACCTGCGCTGGTTCCCGTACGGGGAGGTGGCCGGCGTGGCCGACGCCTCGGTGGTGCGGCTGCTGGAGGCGACCCTGGCGCGGCTCGACGCCTGACGGGCGCCGGGCCGGGTGACGGAATGGCGCAGGGGCGGTCCCGCACGGGACCGCCCCTGCGTCGTACGCGGGACGGCTAGTTCCAGGCGTTGTTCTGGTTCTGCGCGTGCGCACCGTGCTGGCCCATGCCGAACTGCGCCGCGGCGCCCTGGCCGAGCTGGGCGTTCTGCGGCGGCAGCACCTCGCTGGGCTGCACCAGCGCGAAGCCGGTGCCGAGGAAGCTCAGCTCCCAGCCCTCGCCGGTGTTGCCGCGCCGGCGCCACACCCCGGTGGAGTGGGTCTGGGCCTGCATCTGCACGCGCAGCGAGGTGGACCAGGCGACGATCGCGTCGGCGTCGGCGTTGACGTACTTGTCCGGGGTGACCTGCATCATCAGGGGCTGCCCGGAGGTCATCAGCGCGACCTTGCCGCGGCCGGTGATGTTGAGCTGGTACTTGCCGGACCCGGAGATCCCGTACTGGCTGTCCACCGCGATGACCTCGGTGTGCAGGGTGGAGTCCAGGGCGAGCACGTAGCTGCTGTCGACGGTGAGGCCGTCCTGGTCCACGTCGACGACGTGGACGTACTGGGCGAGATTGGCCAGGTAGACCGTGCCCTGCCCGGAGCAGCGCATCAGGTCGAGGCCCTCACCGGTGCGGCTGCGGGCCCCCCGCTGGTTGCTGCTCTGGTACTCGCCGTCGAAGTCGACGATGCCCTGGTAGGCGACCATCGCGCCCTTGCGGGCGAGGATGTCGTCGGAGCCGCTCAGCGAGACCCGCAGCAGCTGGGGGTTCTGGACGGTGTACCGGTCCTGGGACTGCGCTTCCGCGTAGCCGAAAAGTGAGCTCTGCATGATGTGTGTCCGCTCCCCCTCAGCCCCGGGCCCGGAGCCGGTCGGTGCTGTCCTCGCTGGGCTGTACGACGACGATGCCCTGGCCGGAGAAGGCCATCTGGTAGGCCTCCCCGCTGCCCCTGCCGATCATCGACGAGGCCTTGAAGCTGCGCTTCCCCTTGACCTTGAGGTTCGGGGACCAGGCGACGAGCGCGTCCGGGTCCACGTACGTCTCGTCGTCGCCGCGGCCGCAGTCGACGACGATCGGGGTGCCGCGGGAGGTGATCGCGACCCAGCCCGTGCCGGAGATCTGCACGTTGAACAGGCCCTGGCCGGCGAACTTCGCCATGCCCTTGACCCGCTCGACGCCCCACTGGAGGTGGGCGTCGAAGGCGAGCAGGTTGGTGCCGTTGACGGAGAGGGCGTCGTTGTTGAGGTTGATCACGACGACGTCCGCGCCGTAGTCGGCGAGGTAGAGCAGGCCGTCGCCGGTCGCCTTCATGAGCGGGGCGCCCTCGCCGGTCAGCCACTGGGAGGCCATTTGGCGCACGGCGGGCGGGTTGGGCTCGTACTGGACGAAGCCCTCGTAGGCCACCATCGACCCGGTGCGGGCGAAGAGGTCCTGGCCGCTCTGCATGGCGACCTTGAGCATGGCCCGGCCGTGGTTCTCCATGCGGGCCGTGACGGGGGTCGGGGCGTAGCCCGCGAGCTGCTGGTTCATTGCGTTCATGTCGGGCTCCCTCAGACCTCGTACGGCTGGACGACGATGAAGTTGCCGGGAGCGCCGCGGAACTGGAGGTTCACGGTCTCCCCGCTGTGACCGGGGTAGGCGTTGCGCCGCAGCCGGACCTGGCTGGAAATGATCACCTGCGAGGCGGCCGACCACGCGACGACGGCATTGCTGTCCGCGAAGGTGGTGGGGGTGACGGGCAGGACGACGGGCACGCCGTGCGTCTTGACGATCACCGTGCCGGTGCCCTGGAAGAGCATGGTGAACAGGGCTCCGCCTGGGATGCCGTGGCCCTCGATCCGGCGGACCTCGTGCTGGAGGGTCTCGTCGAAGGCGAGCACGTTCTCGGCGGAGACGCAGATGCCGTCGCCCTGGAGCTCGATGGCGTGCAGGTGCGCGCCGGTCTCGGCGAGGAACACCTGGCCGCGGCCGGAACAGCGCATGAGCTGCATCTCCTGGCCGGTGGCGTTGCCGACGACGCGGCCTGCGAAGCCGGCGCCCTTGTAGCTGAAGTCGACCTTGCCCTGGTACAGCACCATGCTGCCCTGGCGGGCGAGGACCGCCTGGCCGCCCATGGCCAGGTCGACGCGCATGAGCTGCTGGTTCTGCGGGGTCCAGCGGGCGCCGGTCGGGGCTTCCTTGTACGGCTGGAGGGCGGCGGCGAGACCGGCTCCGGCGGCCTGGGGGACGTGGCCCGGCTGCTGGCCCGGGAACGGGCCGGGGGGCTGTCCCGGGACCTGGCCGTAGCCGGGCTGCTGCTGCCCGTAGCCCGGCTGCTGCCCGTAGGGCGCGGGGGCCGGGGCGGGCGGGGGCACCTGGCCCGGGTACTGACCGGGCGCCTGGCCTCCGTACGAGGGCTGCTGCGGAGGCTGGCCGTACGGCGCGGGGGCCGGCGGCGCGAGCGGCGCGGCCATGGTGGGCGCGGTGTGCGCGGGCGGGGCGGGCTGCTGGTACGCCTGCGGCTGCGGGGCGTGCGCCTGCTGCGGGGGCGCGCCGAAGGACGGCGCGGGGGGCGGGGCGGGCGCGGTGTGGGCCGGGGCGGGCGCGGTGTGGGCCGGGGCGCCGAAGGACGGGGCCGGGGCTGCTGCCTGGGGCGGCGGGGCGAACCCCGGCGAGGCGGCGGCCTGGGTCGGAACCTCGGGCTCCGGTTGCGCGTCCTCGGCGACCTCGCCGCCGAAGTTGCGCAGCAGTGCGTCGAGTCCGCCGTCGAAGCCCTGGCCGACGGCGGCGAAGCGCCACACGTCCTTGAGGTAGAAGTCGCCGAGCATCACGGCTCGCTCGGTGGTGAACTCGGCGCCGGTGAACGCGTACCGGACGACCTCTTCGCCGCCCGCGACGATCCGGATGTAGCCCGGTCCGACCTGCGACATCTGTCCGGCGCCGTCGATGGTGGCGGTGAACGACAGCTTGTGGATGGACGCCGGAACGCGGTCGAGGGTCACCCGGAAGGACTCCGTGTCCCCGGCCTGCGCGCCGAGCTGCTGGATGGACTCCTCGGGCGACTTCGGCTGGTTGAAGAAGACGAAGTAGCGGTCGTCCGACAGCTGCTCGTTCGCGTCGAGGCCGAAGCAGCTGATGTCGAAGGAGAGTCCGGGCCCGGCGATCTGGACGCCTACGTACAGATCGGTGCCCGCCGTCAGATCACTGATCTTGGCCTTGTGGCCGCGCTGGAATTCCCTGGCCATACGTAACGACCGTCCCCCATCCCGACTGTGAATACGTGCGGCTCAGGCTAACGGCAACTGCCGACATCCGGCCAAGTCGGTACCGACCCGGTACATATGCGCAGCGGAGTGACGGGACGGGGGCCGCATCGGGGCAGGTTCGCCCGCGTTCGCCCTATTCGTCCGAGGAGGCGGGCGCCTTCGGGAGGCGTTCGGCGGCGACCACGCCCTCCAGGTAGCCGCGGGCGCGCTCGGTGCGCGGGTACGCCTCCAGCAGCTCCCAGAAGCGCGGTCCGTGACCGGGCACCAGGAGGTGCGCCAGCTCGTGGAGGAGCACGTAGTCCACGACGTACTCGGGCATCCCCTGGAGCCGGTGGGACAACCGGATGCTGCCCTCGGCCGGGGTGCAGGAGCCCCAGCGGGTGTTCTGGTTCGTGACCCAGCGGACCGTGCGGGGGCGGGCGCGGGAGTCGAAGTACTGCTCGGACAGGCGCTCGGCGCGCTCGGTGAGCTCCGCGTCCCCGAGGGTCCGCCGGCTCTCCTGGGCGGCCAGTTTGTCGAGCATGACGCCCACCCAGCGGCGCTCCTCGGCCTCGGACATCCGGGCAGGGATGAGGACGACCGTACGGTCACCCTCGCGGTAGGCGGATACGGTCCTGCGGCGGCGCGCGCTCCGGCGTACTTCGACGGCGCGCTGCGGGGAGTCGGCGGACACGCCACGACGGTACCCGGTCGCCGTGGGCGAAGTCCCGTCCCTCCGACCTTCGAACTTGATCGATTCCCTGTCGACGGCGACACCACCCCCTTTCTCCATCTCATATGCCTAATACCTCTCACCTGTGGACGAATTCCCGCGGGGATCGCGGCGGGCGGGCAGTGTTGCGGGAGAGGGAAAGGGCGGGCACCGAAAGTCCGCACCGGAAGAGGGGGACCGAGATGTATCCGAAGGTGAAGCCGGCGTTGGCGCGGGCCTGGCGGGATCTGCAGACGGTGCAGTTCGGGGTGACGCCCGCCCACGCGGTGGTGCTCGGCCCGGTGGACACCGCGACCGGTTCGCTCATCGACCGAATCGACGGGACGCGGGGCATGGACCTGCTGCGGGCCGAGGCCTCGGGCATGGGACTGCCGGACGGCCGGGCCGACGAGGTGGTGCGGCGGCTGGCGGGCGCCGGTCTGCTCGACGACGCCACCGCGGGCGGGCCCCGGGCCCAGGCCGTGCGCGGACGGCCCGAGGTGCTGGAGCGGCTGGGTCCCGATCTGGGCTCGCTGTCGCTGGTCCACCGGGAACCGGGCGGGGACTTGCGGGGGGTCGCCGCGCGCCGGGCGATACGGGTCCAGGTGCGCGGGGCCGGTCGGGTGGGCGCCGTGGTCGCGGCGGTCCTGGCGGGGGCCGGCGTGGGCCGGGTCGAGGTCCTTGACGGGGGCCGGGTCGAGCCGGCGGATGTGGCGCCGGGCGGGCTGGGGCCGGGCTGCGTGGGCCGGATGCGGGCCGAGGCGGCGGGGAGGCTGGTGCGCGGGGCGGCTCCGGGGCGCGCCCCGCGGCCCGGGGAGGAAGCGGGACCGGACCCGGGGCTGGCCCTGGTGGTGGTCGCGCCCCGGGACGGACTGCACGCCTGGGCCCCGGACCCGGACACAGCGGCGGGCTGGGTCGCCACCGGCATCCCGCACCTGTACGCGGGGGTGTTGGAGGGCACCGGGCTGGTGGGTCCGCTGGTACTCCCCGGCGCGACGGCGTGCGCGGGGTGCATGGAGCGGGACCGGGTGGACCGGGATCCGGCCTGGCCGAGGATGCTGGTGCAGTGGCGCTCGGCCCATCGCCGGCGCGCGACCGGCGCCTGCGATCTGGGCCTGTCCACGGCGGTCGCCGGACTGGCCGCGGCCCACGCGCTGTCCTTCCTCGACGGAGAGCTGCCCGCATCCACGGCCGCGCGCTGGGAGGCCGCGCTGCCGTCCCTGCACTGGGAGCGCTCCGAGGTCCCGGCGCACCCGGACTGCCCGTGCGGTGCGGGCCGCGCGGCGGTGCCCGTGCGGACGGGAGGCGGATCGGGCGCTGACCGGCCGGAGGGGCCATGACAGGATGCTGGTGGCCGGGGAACTCCCGAACCGCCGCTCGCGGCGCAGCTGTCTGGGACATGGAGGGGCGCGTATGTCTGATCTTCCCCGGAAGGCGGTCACCCGTACCGTGAAGCTGGCCGCGTTGCCGCTCGGCATCGCGGGCAGGGCCACCTGGGGCCTGGGCAAGCGGATCGGGGGCAAGTCGGCCGAGATCGTCGCGCGCGAGCTCCAGCAGCGCACCGCCGAGCAGCTGTTCCGGACGCTCGGGGAGCTCAAGGGCGGTGCCATGAAGTTCGGCCAGGCCCTGTCCGTCTTCGAGTCGGCGCTGCCCGAGGAGGTCGCGGGGCCCTACCGGGCGGCGCTGACCAAGCTGCAGGAGGCGGCCCCGCCGCTGCCCGCCGCGACGGTGCACCAGGTGCTGGCGGACCGGCTGGGCGAGGACTGGCGGGACCTGTTCCAGGAGTTCGAGGACAAGCCGGCCGCGGCGGCCTCGATCGGGCAGGTGCACCGGGCGGTGTGGCACGACGGCCGGCAGGTGGCGGTCAAGGTGCAGTACCCGGGTGCCGGTGAGGCGCTGCTGTCGGACCTCAAGCAACTGGGCCGGTTCGCGGGGCTGCTGGGCCCGCTGGTTCCCGGCATGGACATCAAGCCCCTGATCAAGGAGTTGCGCGACCGGGTCTCGGAGGAGCTCGACTACGAGCTGGAGGCCGAGGCCCAGCGCACGCACGCGGACGCCTTCGAGGACGACCCGGACGTGGTCGTTCCCGATGTGGTGCACCAGGGCGACGAGGTGCTGGTCACCGAGTGGATGGAGGGGACCCCGCTGTCGGAGGTGATAGCCGCCGGCAGCCAGGAGGAGCGCGACCGCGCCGGGCAGTTGCTGGCCCGCTTCCTCTTCTCCGGGCCCGCGCGCACCGGCCTGCTGCACGCCGATCCGCACCCGGGCAACTTCCGGCTGATCTCCGGACCGGACGGGCGGACCCGGTTGGGCGTCCTGGACTTCGGGACGGTCGACCGGTTGCCCGGCGGCTGGCCCAAGCCCATCGGACGGTCGCTGCGGATGACGCTGGATGGTGACGCGGAGGGGGTCTACGGCCACTTGTGCGCCGAGGGCTTCGTGAAGGAGTCCATAGAACTGGACCCCGACGCGGTGCTGGACTACCTGAAGCCGATCATCGAGCCCGCCGAGGCCGAGGAGTTCACCTTCACCCGGGCGTGGCTGCGCGGCCAGGCGGCGAGGATCGCCGATCCCCGCTCCCCCGCGCACCAGTTGGGCCGGCAGATCAACCTGCCGCCCTCGTACCTGCTGATCCACCGGGTGACCTTGAGCACGATCGGAGTGCTCTGCCAGCTGGGGGCGACGGTACGGCTGCGGGACGAGCTGGAGTCGTGGCTGCCGGGGTTCCCCGCGGCGGAGTGACGCCGTGGGCGGCACTCCGGACGGGGACCGGTGCGGGGGCGTTGCGGGCCGGTGCTGCGGGCCGGTGCGGGCCGGTGCTGCGGGCCGGTGCGGTCACCACCAGGAGGAGTCGAGCCTGCCCTCGATCGCACGGATGTTGGCCCGGGCGCAGTCGTGGCAGAAGTACTGCCTGCTGCCGTTTTCCACGGAACAGGTCCAGGTGACCGGGGCGCCGTCCGGGGACCGGGCACCGCAGCGCGCGCAGACGACGGTCTGGGCCTCGGGTCCCGGATCGGCGGGGTGGGGAGGAGTCGGCTGGTCCACCTCCGGACGATATCCCCGCGGGGCCGCGCTGCCGTCCGCAACGCACCGGGGGGACCGGTCCGTTCGGACCGGTCCCCCCGGGGACGGTGTAGTGCCGCTGCCGTCGGCTCCTACTGCATGACGGCCATGGCCAGTGCACGCCGCGCGCGCAGGGTGACGCGCTCGGCTCGCCGCTGCATGCGGCGGGCGGCGACCAGGCGCAGGGCGTGACGCTCGGCGTCGGCCTCGCGCATGCGGTCCTCCATATGGGCACGGGCCAGGGCTTCTGGGATGAGTTGCATTTCGCGGGTCCTGTTCTGACGCGAGGTGATCGCGCCGGCGGTGATGAAGTCTGCGGTGGCGGAGCCGTGCGGCTGCTCGCTCGTGGCGTGGGGGGTCATGAGGGCCTGCTTCAAGGGGTCGTGCGTGAGGGGGCGGTCAATGGTTCCGGTGGCGTTCATGCCGCGACCGGGTTCTTGCGCGGACGCCCACGCGGACGCTTGCGGGCGACGACCACACCCTGGACGAAGAGCTCGCCGCCCCAGACGCCCCAGGGCTCGCGGCGCTCGGTCGCCCCGGCGAGGCAGGCCTCGACCAGCGGGCAGGTGCGGCAGAGCGACTTTGCGTACTCGACGTCGGCCGGGGACTCGGCGAAGAAGACCTCCGGGTCGAAGGTGCGGCAGGGGACGGGTACGCCGAGGTTCTCGATGGCGTCGTCGAGCGCGGTGAGCGCGGTCAGCGGGGTCAAGGTGCGGTCCTCCGGAACTGCGGGCGGGGAGATCGTTTGGGTCTGCGGTACGGACGGGGCGTGCGCTTCGAGTTGCACGGTGGTTTCTTCCTCGTCTTGTTCGACTAGTCGTTCCGGCCGGTCGGCCGGTTTCGGCTGGTACCTGGTCCTGCCAGTCCCGAGGCCCCTTCGCTCCGTCGTCCCCGTTCGGGGACAAACAGAAGGGCCGCGGATCCCGGGTGGGGTTCCGCGGCCCTGAAGGCGCCGGCCTGATCATGCGATCAGGCTGGATCACTCCAGGGTTCGAGCCCGCGGAAGGCCCACATCAGGTGGTGCTGCTGCTTCTTCGTCTGCTTCTCGGATCCGGCACCGGCTGCGGCCGCGAAGCCATAGGCGCCATGCGCCTGGGCTTCCAGCACTGCCACCGGTGCCTGAATCGGTCGCTCGTTCCGCTCACGCACGGGCAGCGTGGCCACCAGGGCAGAGCTGCATGCGCTGATCGCGGACAGACCGGTACCCGTGAGCGGGAGGAGCGAGGAGGAGCCGAGCACGCAGGAAGCGGCGACCGAGCGATCGGTCATTTTGGTGAAGGTCGTGGAGCTCATCACTGGTCTCGCCTCCTCTCGGCGTCTCGGGGACTCGGCCCGGAGGCCTGTCCCATGCGTATTCGGATCAGTACAGCACGGATCCAGGGCTTCGGAGAAGCCACCGTTTCCGTTGCTAAGAACCTATGGGGATTCGCCGGGCATGTGCAAACTATTTTTCCGACGAGTTTCTACGCGTCGTCAGGATCTTCCGCCCCGGGCTCTTGACCTGCGCAGATGGCGAGGACGTCGGCCCCGTACCGGTCCAGCTTGCGGCCCCCCACCCCGGAGATCATCGAGAGCTCCGCCTCCTCGCACGGCGCGGCCTCCGCGATCGCCATCAGCGTCTTGTCCGTGAAGACGCAATAGGCGGGCAGGCCCTGCTCCTTCGACTGGGCCGCGCGCCAGTCCCGCAGCCGCTCGTAGAGCCCTTCGTCCATGTCGGACGGGCAGTCCTCACAGCGCAGCAGCTTCAGCTCGCCGGCGTCGGTCAGCGTTTTGCCGCAGACCCGGCACAGCACCGGCCCGCGCCGGCCCCGCTTGCGGGTCGCCGGCTCGCCCCCGGCCGCTGCGGCGCCCGGGGCCGCCGAGCCCGGTCGCAGGCCGTTCAGGAAGCGGCTGGGCCGCCGGGAGGCCCGGCCCCCCGGAGCGCGGGAGAGCCCCCAGGACAGGGTCAGGTGCAGCCTCGCCCGGGTGACGCCGACGTAGAGCAGCCGGCGTTCCTCCTCGACCTGCTCGTCGGTCTTCGCGTACGTGATCGGCATCATGCCGTCGGTGAGGCCGACCAGGAACACGGCGTCCCACTCCAGGCCTTTGGCCGCGTGCAGCGAGGCGAGGGTGACGCCCTGGACCGTCGGGGCGTGCTGGGCGGCCTTGCGCTCCTCCAACTCGACCGTGAGGTCCGCCAGGGTGGCCCCCGGTCGCGCGCGGGCGAAGTCCTCGGCGAGGCGGACCAGCGCCGCCACCGATTCCCACTGGTCGCGCACGGCGCCGGAGCCGGCCGGGGGCTCGCTGGTCCAGCCGGTGGAGCTGAGGACGGCCCGGACCTGAGAACCGAGCTCGACGACGTCGTCGAGCAGCGGGTCGTTCCCGCCGGAGCGGGCGGCTCCGCGCAGCGCGAGGATCGCTTTCTGGACTTCCTGGCGCTCGAAGAACCGCTCGGCCCCGCGGAGCTGGTAGGGGACCCCGACGTCGGCGAGGGCTTGTTCGTAGACCTCGGACTGGGCATTGATCCGGTAGAGCACGGCGATCTCGCCGGCCGGGACCCCGGCGGCGATCAGGTCCCGGATGCGGTGGGCGACACCCTCGGCCTCGGCGGGCTCGTCCGGGTACTCGGCGTACACCGGGTCGGGGCCGGCCTCGCGCTGGGAGACCAGCTCCAGCCGGTGCTCGGCTGCGCGCCCCTTGGCCTGGTTCAGCAGGCCGTTGGCCAGGTGCACCACCTGGGGGGTGGAGCGGTAGTCCCGGACCAGCTTGACCAGCGTGGCCTGCGGGTAGCGGGTGCGGAAGTTCAGCAGGTGGTCGGGGGTGGCTCCGGTGAAGGAGTAAATCGTCTGGCTGGCGTCGCCGACGACGCAGAGGCTGTCGCGCTCGCCGAGCCACAGGTCGAGCAGCCGCTGCTGCAAGGGGCTGACGTCCTGGTACTCGTCCACCACGAAGTGCTGGTACTGCGTGCGGATCTGTTCGGCGATGTCGTGGCGGTCCTGGAGGATGCCGACGGTGAGGAGCAGCACGTCCTCGAAGTCGATCATGCCCCGGTCGCGCTTGAGCTGCTCGTAGGTGCCGTAGATCTGGGCGATCTCCGCCAGGTCCCGGGGCGCCTCACGGCCGGACTTGAGGGCGGCCACCGGGTAGTCGGCGGGCACGGTCTGGGTGACCTTGGCCCACTCGATCTCGCCGGTGACGTCGCGCAGCTCGTTGCGGTCGAGCCGGATGCGGCAGCGCGCGCCGGCCTCGGCGACGAACTGGATCTTGCGCTCCAGCAGCCGGGGCACGTCCCCGCCGACCGCTTTCGGCCAGAAGTACTGGAGCTGGCGCAGGGCGGCGGAGTGGAAGGTCCGCGCCTGGACCCCGCCCGCGCCGAGGGTGCGCAGGCGGCCGCGCATCTCGCCGGCGGCGCGGTTGGTGAAGGTGACGGCGAGCACACTGGCCGGCATGAGCTGACCGGACCGGACCCCGTAGGCGATGCGGTGGGTGATCGCGCGGGTCTTGCCCGTACCGGCACCCGCCAGCACGCACACCGGCCCCCGCAGGGTCGTCGCGACCTCGCGCTGCTCCGGGTCCAGGCCCAGGAGCACCGCGTCGGCCGAGTCCGCGTCGGCGGGGAAGGATGAGGAGTGCGTTGCTGCTGTCACCCCGCCATGCTGCCAGGTCGCGTGGGCCGGACGGGAAAGTTGTCCACAGCCGCACAGGTCCGTCGTACTTGTCACACCGCCGTGTCGCGCGGCTGCGGGAATGGCGGAGCGATCCCGTACGTTCGAGTACTCGGACCGACGCGACCCGACCCCACAGAGGAGACGCAGCATGCAGGACACGGGCTCCATCACGATGTACAGCACGACCTGGTGCGGCTACTGCCGCCGGCTGAAGTCCCAGATGGACCGCGAAGGCATCGCGTACAACGAGATCAACATCGAGCTGGACCCCGCATCGGCGGCTTTCGTCGAGAAGGCGAACGGCGGCAACCAGACCGTTCCCACCGTCCTCGTGGTGTCCGCCGCCGGCAGCGAGTCGGTCATGACGAACCCGAGCCTGGCCCAGGTCAAGCAGGCCCTCACCGCCTGACCGACGCGGTCGCGCGCACGGCGCCGCCGCGAAGAGCGGCGCGACGACGGCGAGGCCCCCCGCCACCCCCCGGGGGCCACCCCCGCGCCCCACCCCCCCAGCCAAAAACTTCGGGCGCCGCAAGGGCACGCCGTACCAGAGCTCGACCAGCCGGGCCGCGATCGAGATGCCCGCCGGGGGCAGCACCTCGCCCGACTCGATCGCCGCGCGCAGGTCCTCGCGGGAGAACCACCGGGCCTCCTGGATCTCCTCGCCGTCCACCGTGATCTCGGAGCTGGTGGCTCGGGCCGTGAAGCCCAGCATCAGGCTGTACGGGAAGGGCCACGGCTGGCTGGCCACGTACTCGACCTCGCCGACCCTGACGCCCGCTTCCTCCCACACCTCACGGATGACGGACTGCTCGATCGATTCACCCGGCTCCACGAAGCCGGCGAGCGTGGAGAACCGCCCCTCCGGCCAGTGCACCTGGCGGCCCAGCAGCGCGCGGTCCTGCTCGTCCGTGACCAGCATGATCACCGCCGGGTCGGTGCGCGGGTAGTGCTCGGCGCCGCAACCGGGGCAGCGGCGGATGTGCCCCACCGCCGCGACCACCGTGCGGTCGCCGCAGCGGGAGCAGAAGCGGTGCATGCGCTGCCAGTTCTCCAGGGCGACGGCGTGCACCATCAGGCCGGCATCGCGCGGGGACAGCAGCATCCCGGCCTCGCGCAGGCCGGCCGCGCGGGCCGACTGGTCCATGCGGCCGGGCAGCGCGTCCTTCTGCAGCGCGAAGTACCGTACGCCGTCCTCGTCGGTGCCCAGGAAGTAGCGGTGCGTCTCGGTGACGGGGGCCTCGAAGGCCGGGGTCGTCACGAGGCCCGTGCCACCGTCGGGGGTGTCGTCGATGAGGACCTGGCCGCCGGAGACCACGAAGACGCGGGTCGTCGGGTGGCTCCAGGCGGCGGCGAGCCACGCCTCGTCGAGGCGGTGGTGCGCGGCACGGTCGATTCCGCTGGGTGCGGCGAGCGAGAGCGGACGCTCGGTATGGGTGCTCACAGGTACTTCCAACTCCCCCGGTGGGTGGGTCTGGGCAGGCTCGGCAGGGCGGGTGCGTCAGGCAGGAGCGTGGACGGCTTCGCGGTGGGAGGCGGCCAGGTCGCCCCAGAGGTAGGCGGTCGTCTCGACGCCCTTGAGGAGCAGGTCGAGCTCGACCTTCTCGTTCGGCGCGTGCCAGCCGTCGGACGGCACGGAGATGCCGAGGAAGAGGACGGGCGCGTCCAGCACGTCCTGGAGGTCCGCCGCGGGTCCGGAGCCGCCCTCGCGGGTGAAAAGGATCTTCTGGCCGAAGGCGCGGCCCATCGCCCGGACCACGGACTGCAGGGCCGGGTGGTCCAGCGGGGTCAGGCAGGGCCGGGTGGGGGCGCCGAAGGTGACGGCGTGGCGGATCCCGGCCGGGACGTGCGCCGCGACCCAGTCCCTGACGGCCGCCTCGACCTCGTACGGGTCCTGTCCGGACACCAGCCGGAACGACAGCTTCAGGTGCGCGGAGGCGGGCACGACGGTCTTGCCGCCGGGGCCCTGGTAGCCGCCGCCGATGCCGTTGACCTCTGCGGTCGGGCGGGCCCAGACCCGCTCCAGGGTCGAGTACCCGGCCTCGCCGGAGGCCGCGTAGGACTTGGCCGTCCGGAGCCACTCGGCCTCGTCGAAGGGCAGCTCGGCGATGAGCGCGCGCTCGGCGTCGGTGAGCTCGACGATGCCGTCGTAGAACCCGGGTACGGTGACCCGCCCGTCGGCGTCGTGCAGGGCCGCGACCAGACGGGCGGCGACGGTGGCCGGGTTGGGCACGGCGCCACCGAAGGCGCCGGAGTGGATGTCCTGGTCGGGCCCGTGGAAGTCGATCTCGCAGTCGGCGACGCCGCGCATGCCGGTGCAGACGGTGGGCGTGGTCTCGGACCACATACCGGTGTCGGAGACGATCACGACGTCGGCGGCGAGTTCGCCGGCGCGGGCCTCCACGAGGTCGCGGAAGTGGGCGGAGCCGGACTCCTCCTCGCCCTCGACGAGCAGCTTGAGGTGCACGGCGGGGGCGGCGGCGCCGGTGGCCGCCAGGTGCGCCCGTACGCCGAGGGTGTGGAAGAACACCTGCCCCTTGTCGTCGGCGGCGCCGCGCCCGTACATCCGGCCGTCCTTGACGACCGGTTCGAACGGGTCGGTGTGCCAGCCGTCGGCGAGGGCGGCGGGCTGCACGTCGTGGTGCCCGTACACCAGCACGGTCGGGGCGTCGGGGTCCTCGCTCGGCCAGTGCGCGAAGACGGCGGGGGCGCCGGGGGTCTCCCAGACCTCGGCGACCGGGAAGCCGGTCTCCTTGAGCTTCGCGGAGAGCCATTCGGCGCTGCGGCGTACGTCGCCCGCGTGCTCGGGCTGGGCCGAGACGGAGGGGATGCGCAGCCACTCGGCGAGGTCGTCGAGGAAGGCGGCGCGGTGGGTCTCGATGTACGTGCGGACGACGCTGTCCGGCTGGCTGTCGCTCATGCACCCGAGCCTATCCGGCCGCCCGACGATCACTGTCCGTGCCCGTTCGACCTTGGAGGATCCGCTCAAGACGAGCGCGGTCGGGGAGGTCGCGGGGGCGGATCACGCGGCCGCTGCGCACGTGCAGGAAGGCTGCGGACACCCGGTCGAGGGGGGTGCCGGTGGCTTCCGCCCAGGCCAGGCGGTACACGGCGAGCTGGAGCGGATCGGCCTCGGTGGTGCGGCCGGTCTTCCAGTCGACGATCTCGTACGAGCCGTCGGGGGCGCGGTACACGGCGTCGATCCGGCCCCGTACGACGCGGCCGGCGAGCGTGATCTGGACCGGGGCCTCCATCCGGTACGGGGTGCGGTCGGCGTACTCGCTCCGCTCGAACGCCGCCTTGAGGGATGCGAGGTCGGCTTCGTCGGCGATGTCCTGTCCGGAACCGGAACCGGGGAGTTCGGTGGCGGGGTCCAGGACGTCGAGCAGCGGCAGCGGCAGCTCGTCGAAGCGGGACTCCACCCAGGCGTGGAAGCGGGTGCCCTGGCGGGCAGCGGGCTGGGGGGGCTTGGGCATGGGGCGGGCGAGGTCGCGGGCGAAGGCCTGCTCGTCGGCGGCGAGCCGCATGAGCTGGCTGGCGGAGAGGGCGGACGGCAGCTCGACGTCCCGGACGGCGGCGCGGGCGCGGCGGAGCTCGCCCTCCAGCGCGTCGAGGTCCCGGTCCCAGGAGGCGACGGCCCGTGCCTCCTCGGGGGTGAGTCTGGGCGGGGGCCCCTGAGGGTCGGCCTCCGACCGGCGGTGGTCGGCGCGGGCGCGGGCGCCGGGCACGGCGGGGCCCGCACCCCGCCCGGGAGCGGGGCCCGCGGCCCGGGCGTCGGCCTCGGGCCAGAGGTCGTCGTCGTGCGGGTCGGCGACGGGGCCGGTCGGAGCCTGTTGGCCCCCCGCCCCGCCCCTTCCCGTCGGCGGGGCCGCGCCCCGGGCCCCGCCGGAGGCGGGACCTGCGGCCCACCCCTCGGCCTCCGGCCACAGGTCACCGTCGTGGGGCAGCACGGAGCCCCGGGGGTCGTGGGCAGGCTCGGCCCACGGGTCGGCCTCCGGCCACAGGTCGTCCTCGCCCGGCAGGGCGGAGCCTCGGGGGTCGTGGGCAGGCTCGGCCCACGGGTCGGCCTCCGGCCACAGGTCGTCCTCGCCCGGCAGGGCGGAGCCCCGGGGCCGGGGGACCGGCTCGGGGTCCGGCCACAGGGGGGCGTCGGGCACAGGAGGTTCGTCGGCGTAGGACGGGTCCTCGCCGTGCGGGGGCCAGAGGTGGGGGTCGGGGTCGGCCGGTGGCGGAGGGGTCGCGAGGTAGGACTCCACCAGGGCGGCGGCCGCGCGGCGCAAGGCGAGGGAGGAGGGGTCCAGGGGCAGCGGCCAGGAGTGGTCCGGGCCGGACTCCGAGGACAGGACGGGATTCTCGGCGGAGGCGTCCGGCTCGGGCGCCCAGGCCTCGATCTCGCCGAACCCGGCCGCGCAGTGCTCGTACAGGGCGGTCAGGAACGCGGACGGCCCCCGGCGCTTCTTCTGGGTCGGGCCCCACCAGTGGCCCGAGGCCAGGAGCAGGGAGCGCGGGCGCGTGAAGGTCACGTAGCCCAGGCGGAGCTCCTCCACCGCCTTGTGGTCCTTGAGGGCGGTCTTGAAGCCCTTCATGCCCGCCGAACTCCAGGCCGGGTCCGCCGGCAGGGTCGGGGCGTCGCCGCGCAGCGCGTACGGGAGCACCTTCGCGTACGAGGTCCAGGCCTCCGGTGCCTTCTCCTTCGGGAAGGACCCCGCGCACAGGTCCGGGACGACCACCACGTCCCACTCCAGCCCCTTGGACTTGTGGGCGGTCAGGACCTTGACGGTGTTCTCCCCGCCGGGAAGCGCGTGGTCGAGGCCCTTCTCGTACTGGGCGGCCGTCCGCAGGAAGGCCAGGAACGCCAGCAGCGAGGCCTCCCCGTCGAGCGCGGCGAATCCCGCCGCCACGTCCATGAAGTTCGACAGCGTCTCGCGCCGGCGGGCCGCCAGCGCGTGCGGGGATGCGGACAGCTCCACCTCCAGCCCGGTCGCGGTCAGCACCCGGTGCAGGACGTCCATCAGCGGGTCCGCCAGCGAACGGCGCAGGTCGCGCAGCTCCTGGGCGAGGTGCGCGAAGCGGATTCGGGCCTGCGCCGAGAACGGCAGGTCGTCGGGGGCCTGCCCGGCGCCGTCCAGGAACGTCTCCAGCGCGTCGGCCAGGGACACGATCTCCGCCGGGTCCACTCCCTCGACGGCCGCCGCGAGGCGTTCGTCGTCGTCCGCCGCGCCGGCCGGGGCACGGCCGATCAGCAGCCGGGCCCGGCGGCCCAGCAGGGCCAGGTCGCGGGCGCCGATCCGCCAGCGCGGGCCGATCAGGAGCCGGACCAGGGCGGCGTTCGCCCCCGGGTCCTGGAGGACCTCGCAGACGGCGACGAGGTCGGCGACCTCCGGGAGGTGCAGCAGCCCGGAGAGGCCGACGACCTCCACCGGCACGTCACGGGCCACCAGTACGGCCTGGATCCGCGCGAAGTCGGCGGCGGACCGGCACAGTACGGCGATCTCACCCGGCTCCGTGCCGGTGCGGACCAGGTGGGCGACGGAGTCCGCGAGCCATTCCAGCTCCTCGGCGTGCGTCGGCAGCAGGGCGCACCGGACGAAGCCGGCCCGCTCCGCGCCCGGCGCCGGACGCAGCGCCTCCACTCCCTCGTGCAGGGCGCGCAGCGGGGCGGCGAGCCCGTTGGCGAGGTCGAGGAGGCGGCCGCCGCTGCGCCGGTTCTCGCCGAGCGAGAGCCGGATCGCGGGGGTGCCGTCGGCGTGCGGGAAGTGCTCGGGGAAGTCGTCGAGGTTGGCCACGGAGGCGCCGCGCCAGCCGTAGATCGCCTGGCAGGGGTCGCCCACGGCGGTCACGGCGTGCCCACTGCCCGCGCCGAAGAGGCCGGACAGCAGCAGCCGCTGCGCGACGGATGTGTCCTGGTACTCGTCGAGCAGGACCACCCGGAACTCCTCGCGCAGCAGCGCCCCGACCTCGGGCCGGGTGGTGGCGAGCCGCGCGGAGAGGGCTATCTGGTCGCTGAAGTCGAAGAGGTCGCGGGAGCGTTTGGCGGCGCGGTAGCGGCTGACGAGCTCCAGCAGTTCGAGGCGGCCGCGCACGGCTTCCGGGACCTTGCGCAGGTCCTCGTTGCTGAGCTTGGCGTCGGCGAGGGCGCCGAGCAGCTCGGTGTCGTACCGCCGCAGCTCGGCCGGCTCGACCAGGTGCTCGGAGAGCTCCGCGTCGAGCGCGAGCAGGTCGCTGACCAGGGCGGGGACCGACTTGGTCAGCGACGGGTACGGGCCGGGGGCCTCGCGCAGCACCTTCGCGGCGAGCTGGAAGCGGGTGGCGTCGGCGAGCAGGCGGGAGCTCGGTTCCAGGCCGATGCGCAGGCCGTGGTCCTTCAGCAGCTGCCCGGCGAAGGCGTGGTAGGTGGAGATGCGCGGCTCGCCGCCGGCCGCGCCGGCCTCGGCGGGCGAGGGGTCCGGGTCGGTGATGCCGGCCCGCGCGAGGGCCTTGCGTACGCGCTCGGACAGCTCGCCGGCGGCCTTGTTGGTGAAGGTCAGGCCGAGGACCTGTTCGGGCGCGACCGTGCCCGTACCCACGAGCCAGACGACGCGGGCGGCCATGACCGTGGTCTTGCCGGATCCGGCCCCCGCGACGACGACCTGCGGGGCGGGCGGAGCGGTGACGCAGGCCATCTGCTCGGGCGTGAAGGGGATACCGAGGAGCTCCTTGAGCTGTTCGGGATCGGTGAGGACGGGCGGACGCGCGGACACGTGAAAAGGCTAGCCGCACCCGCTGACACTCCGGGCCGCCGTCGGAGGGCGGCGGGCGGCCCGGCGCGGCGGGCTCCGCGCTCACTCCACCGTCTGGCGGCCTTCGGGGCGGGCGCTGCACGCGCTGCGGAAGGAGCAGTGGTCGCAGTGCTGTCCGGCGGCGGGCGCGAACCGCTCGTCCAGGACCCGCCCGGCGGCGGTGGCGAGCAGGTCGCCGACCCATTCCCCGTCGAGCGGCTGCTGGGCCTGCACCTTGGGTACGGTGTCGCCGCCGTCGCGCTGCGCGGCGCCCTGGCGGAGCTGGACGAGCTCGGCGCCGCCGGGGGCGGGGCGCAGGCCGTCGAAGACCTCGTCCACGGCGCCCTCGCGCACGGCGAGCTGGTAGACGGCGAGCTGCGGGTGGCGGGCGACCTCGTCCTTCGTCGGCGCGGCCTTGCCGGTCTTGAAGTCGACGACGTACGCGCGCCCCTGCGGGTCCGCCTCGACCCGGTCCATGGAGCCCCGGATCCGTACGGCGTACTCGCCCGCCTCCAGGGTGACGTCGAACTCGTGCTCCGTGGCGACCGCCTCCCGGCCGCCGCGGTCGGTGGTGTGCCAGCGCAGGAAGCGCTCCAGGGCGGCGCGGGCGTTCTCCTTCTCCTGGACGGACTTCCAGGGCGCGTCGAAGGCGAGGGCGTCCCACACCGAGTCGAGGCGTTCCATGAGGACGGCCAGGTCGGCGGGGGTACGGCCGGAGGCGACCTCGTCGGCGAGGACGTGGACGACGTTGCCGAAGCCCTGGGCGGCGGTCGAGGGGGTGTCGGCCTTGACCTCCCGGCCCAGGAACCACTGGAGGGAGCAGGTGTTGGCGAGCTGGTCCAGGGCGCTGCCGGAGAGCGCGAGGGGCCGGTCCCGGTCGCGCAGCGGAACGCTGCTGCGGGTGGGCTCGTACAGGCCCCACCAGCGCTGCGGGTGGGCGGCGGGGACCAGCGGCCGGTCCTCGTCGTCGGTGAGCGCGGCGAGGCGGGCGAGGCGGCGGGCGGCCGCGTCGCGCAGCTCGGGGGAGGCGTCGGGGTCGACGGTGGTCGCGCGGAGCTCGGCGACGAGCGCCGGTACGGCGAGGGGGCGGCGGGGGCGGCCGGTGACGTCGCGCGGGGGCACGCCGAGTTCGTCGAGGAAGCGGGAGGGCTGGTCGCCGTCCTCGGCGGGGGCCTTGACGGCGGTGACGACGAGGCGGTCGCGGGCGCGGGTGGCGGCGACGTAGAAGAGGCGGCGCTCCTCGGCGAGGAGGGCGCCGGGGGTGAGGGGCTCGGCGAGGCCGTCGCGGCCGATGCGGTCGGCCTCCAGGAGGGAGCCCCGGCGGCGGAGGTCGGGCCAGAGCCCGTCCTGCACCCCCGCGACGACCACGAGGGACCACTCCAGTCCCTTGGAGCGGTGGGCGGTCATCAGGCGGACGGCCTCGGAGCGGACGGCCTTGCCGGTGAGGGTGTCGGCGGCGATGTCCTCGGCCTCCAGCTGTTCGAGGAAGTTGAGGGCGCCGCTGCCGCCGGTGCGGTCCTCGGCGCGGGCGGCGGTGTCGAAGAGGGTGCAGACGGCGTCGAGGTCGCGGTCGGCGTTGCGGCCGGCGGCGCCGCCCCGGCGGGCGTTGCGCTCCAGCCGCTGGGGCCAGGGGGTGCCGTCCCAAAGGGTCCACAGGGCCTCCTCGGCGGTGCCGCCGCCCTGGAGGAGCTCGCGGGTCTTGCGCAGGAGCAGGCCGAGGCGCTGGGCGCCGCGGGCGTAGGCCGGGTCGTGGGCGGTGAGCCGCTCGGGCTCGGCGAGGGCGCGGGCGAGCAGGACGTCGGAGGGCGCGGGCACCTTGACGCCTGCGGCGCGCTCCTCGTCGCGCAGGGCCCGGCCGAGCCGGCGCAGGTCGGCGGCGTCCATCCCGCCGAGGGGGGAGGCGAGCAGGGTGAGCGCGTCCTCCACGGTGACGCCTCCGGCGCGGTCGGCCCCCTTCCCGGGGTCCCCGGCGCCGGCCGGACCGCCGTCGGCGGGGGTCTCCGGGACGGCCCCGCCCGCGGCGGGTGCAGGGGCGTCCTCGGCGCCGTCCCCCGCCCCCGCGCCGGCCGCCGCCGGGACCGCACGGCCCGGACCCGGGGCGCCTGCGGCGGGAAGCACGGGGTCCGCGACCGGGCCGCGGTCGCCCTCGGCGGGGAGCTCGGGGGCGGACGCCGGGTCCGGAACGCACTCAGGGGCGGGGTCCGGGCCGGGGGCGCCTGCGGCGGCCAGCTCGGGGTCCGCGACCGGGCCGCGGTCGCCCTCGGCGGGGGGCTCGGGGGCGGGCGGCTCGGCGGGGGTGGCCGCGAGGCGGAGGGCGGTGAGGAGGGGGGAGACGGCCGGTTCGTGGCGGAGGGGGACGTCCGTGCCGTCCGTTTCCGCCGGGACGCCGGCCGTGATCAGGGCGCGCCGCATCGCCGGGAGGGTGCGGCCAGCGGAGCGGACCAGGACCGCCATGTCCCGCCACGGCACGCCGTCCTCCAGGTGGGCCCGGCGCAGGATGTCGGCGATGTTGTCCAGCTCCGCGCCCGCCGTCGGGTACGTGAACACCTCCACCCGGCCCCCCTCCCGCACCGGCCGGAGCTCGCGGTGGGCCCGTACCGCCGCCGCCGGCAGCCTCGGTAGCGGCATCCGCGCCGTGAGCAGCCGGGTGGCGGCCAGCAGCGCGGAACCGGAGCGGCGGCCCGCGGTCAGGGCACGGACCTCGGCGCCGGGGAAGGAGGACTCGAAGTCCAGGACGTTGTTGATGTCGGCGCCGCGGAAGGCGTAGATCGACTGGTCGGGGTCGCCGAAGGCGACCAGCGTGCCGCCCGGCCCGGCCAGCGCCCGCAGCAGCCGCAGCTGCGAGGCGTCCGTGTCCTGGTACTCGTCCACGAAGATCGCGTCGTAGGAGGAGGCGAGGGACGGCGTGCCTTCCGCGAGGAGCACGGCGCGGTGGAGGAGTTCGGCGTAGTCCAGCGTGCCCTGGAGGTCCAGGACGTCCAGGTACTCGGAGAGGAACGCCGCCGCCGCCTTCCAGTCGGGCCGCCCGATGCGGTCGGCGAAGTCGGCCAGCGCGCCGGGCCCCAGGCCGAGCTCGCGGGCGCGGGCCAGCACCGCCCGCACCTCGTCCGCGAAGCCGCGCGTGGTCAGCGCCGCCCGCAGGTCGTCCGGCCAGCGGATGGAGCGGATCCGGCGCTGGCCCTCCAGCAGCGTGCGGACCATCACGTCCTGCTCCGGCCCGGACAGCAGCCGCAGCGGATCGGCGAAGAGCTCGGTGTCCTGATGGGCGCGGACCAGGCCGTAGCAGAAGGAGTGGAAGGTGGTGGCCTGCGGGGCGCGCGCGCCGCCCAGGCGCACGGCGGCCCGGTCGCGCAGTTCCACCGCGGCCTTGCGGCCGAAGGTCAGGACGAGGATCCGCTCGGGGTCGGTCCCCGCCTCCACCCGGGCGGCGACGGCCTCGACCAGCGTGGTGGTCTTGCCCGTGCCCGGTCCGGCCAGGACCAGCAGCGGTCCGCCCGGGTGGTCAACCACCGCCCGCTGCGCTGCGTCCAGCACAGGGGGATCCACCCGTTCCGGCCCGGTGCGCACGAGGCGGTACGCGTCGGGGGTCCGCGTGCGCCGGCGTCCGGCGCGGTCGGAGGAAGAGGTGATCACGTGAGGTGCCGGTCCTGGTGGGTCTGCGGTGACTGCTGCGGGGCCTGCGAACGGTTCGGGCGGTACGGGCGGTACGGGCGGTGCGGGTGGTACGGGCGGTGCGGGTGGTGCGGACAGTACGGGCGCCACGGGCGGTACGGGGTCTCCCGCGGCCGTCCCGGCCGGAGCCGGGTTCCGGTCCCGGGCCCGGGCCGAAGGGGCCACGCTACGGCAACCGGAGGTCCCCGCGCAGTCCGGTCCGGTCCCCCGTACGGGCCTTCGCACGGGGACTCGACCGCCCGTTCAGGCCGCACATGGCCGAAGCTGTCAGGTGTGAGACTCGTCGCGCCCGTCCTGCGGTCCGGAGCCGTCCCAGCGCGCCCGGCGCATGTCCAGCCGGGGGTCGCCGGCGGCCGTCAGGCGCAGCGGGGTGGCCTCGGCCCGGTAGTGCTCCAGGGCGCGGCGCTCGTGGCCGGGCAGCGGTATGCCGTCCGCCCGCACCACGCGCCACCAGGGCACGGCCCCTCCGTAGAGGGCCATGACGCGCCCGATCTGACGGGGTCCTCCCTCGCCCAGCCACTCGGCGACGTCCCCGTACGTCATCACCCGGCCGGGCGGAATCCGCTCGGCGACCTCCAGTACGCGCTCCGCGTAGGCGGGCAGTTCCTCGCTCATTCGGGACATGGTGCAGCACGTCGGCCGCCCGCGGGTGGAAGCCCCGGTTCCACACCGGCGCGCACCCTGCTGCCCCGTAGGGGCGTCGGTCCGTGCCACCATCTTCCGGGCGGTGACTGGTGATACGTGATCAAGAAGAGACGGAAGTGACGACGAAGGAGCAGGGTGTGAGCCCTCCGGACGGCGGGGCGGCGGACGACGGGGCGGCGGACGACCGCACGCGCCCGGACGGCGACACGCCCCCCGACGGCCCCCCGGCGCCCGCCGCCCCCGGCGCGCGGCCCGCCCCCGACGATCGACCCGCCCCGGCCGCACGAGCCGACTCCGGCCCGCGAGCCGACTCCGGCACCCGACCCGGCTCCCGCGCCCGAGCCGGCACCGCCTCGGGACGCGGCGTGGACGGTCCCGAGGGCCCGCACGGCCACACCCCCACGGCCGCCGACCGGGTCGAGGTCGACGAACCGCTGCTCGCCGCCCGCGTGCACCGCCCGTCCGACCTCGTACGCCTCCTCGCCGGCGTCCTCGGCATCGCCGTCGTGCTCGGCATCGCCGCCTTCGCCCACGGGACCACCGTCGGCCTGGAGGAGGACATCAACAAGGGCACGGGCGCGGCCCCGGTCCTGCTCATCAAGGTCGCCGCGCTGGTGTCCAGCATCGCCGTGCTGCTGCTCCCCGTCGCCTTCGCCATCGAGCGGCTGATCAAACGCGACGGGCTGCGCATCGCCGACGGCGTGCTCGCCGCCGTCCTCGCGCACGGCGTGACGCTCGCCACCGACCTGTGGGTCTCCCAGGCCGCCCCCGACACCATCCAGGAGGCCCTGACCCGCTCCGCGGGGGCCGGCGGTGCCCTCACGGACCCGGTGCACGGCTACCTCGCGCCCGTGATCGCGTACATGACCGCCGTGGGCATGACCCGCAGACCCCGCTGGCGGGTGGCGCTGTGGGTGGTCCTGCTGCTCGACGCCTTCACCATGCTGGTCGGCGGCTACACCACCCCCTTCTCGATCATCCTCACGGTGCTGATCGGCTGGAGCGTCGCGTACGCCACCCTGTACGCCGTCGGCTCGCCCAACGTGCGCCCCACCGGCCAGACCCTGCTCGCGGGACTGCGCCGGGTGGGCTTCCAGCCGGTCAGCGCGATGCGCGCGGACGCTCCCGACGGCCCGGAAGCCTCCGAGGTCAGCGACCGGGGCCGCCGCTACCACGTCACCCTGGAGGACGGGCCGCCGCTCGACGTCACCGTCGTCGACCGCGAGCAGCAGGCCCAGGGCTTCTTCTACCGGGTCTGGCGCCGGCTCACCCTGCGCGGCATCACCACCCGGCGCAGCCTGCAGTCGCTGCGCCAGGCGCTGGAGCAGGAGGCGCTGCTCGCCTACGCCGCCATCGCGGCCGGGGCCAACGCGCCCAAGCTGATCGCCACCTCCGAGCTCGGCCCGGACGCCGTGATGCTCGTGTACGAGCACCTGGGGGGCCGCACCCTGGACTCCCTGGCCGACGAGGAGATCCCCGACGAGCTGAGCCGCAACGCCTGGGAGCAGGTACGGGCCCTGCAGTCGCGGCGGATCGCGCACCGCAGGCTCACCGGCGACGCCCTGGTGGTGGATCGTTCCGGCAGGGTGATCCTGACCGACCTGCGGGGCGGCGAGATCGCGGCCGGCGACCTGGTGCTCCGGATGGACATCGCGCAGTTGCTCACCACGCTCGGCCTGCGGGTCGGCGCGGAGCGGGCGGTGGCCTCCGCGGTGTCGGTGCTCGGCCCGGACAGCGTGGCGGACTGCCTGCCCCTGCTCCAGCCGATCGCGCTGAGCCGCTCCACGCGGGCGACCCTGCGCCGGTTGGCCCGGGAGCGTGCGGACCGCCAGCGGGAGGCCGTACTGGAGTCCTCGCGGGCGGCGAAGGCGGCCCGCGAGGCGGATTCGGCCGGACCGGGGACCACCCCGACGCACGCCGCCGACCGGAAGGCGGAGAAGCGGGCGCTGGACGACGCGCTGGACGGGGCCCGGGAGGAGGACCTGCTGAGCCAGATCCGCCAGCAGGTGCTGCTGATCCGCCCGCAGGCGCCGGTGGAGCCGGCCCGGCTGGAGCGGATCCGCCCGCGCACGCTGGTGTCGTTCATCGCGGGTGCGTTCGGCGCGTACTTCCTGCTCACGCAGCTGGCGCACGTGGACTTCGCGACCATCGTCGGCCAGGCGCAGTGGGGCTGGGTCGGGGCGGCGCTCGCCTTCTCGGCCCTGAGCTACTTCGCGGCGGCGATGAGCCTGCTGGGCTTCGTGCCGGAGCGGGTGTCGTTCCCGCGCACCGTGGTCGCGCAGGTGGCCGGGTCCTTCGTGAAGCTGGTGGCTCCGGCGGCGGTCGGCGGCGTCGCGCTGAACACGCGGTTCCTCCAGCGGGCGGGGGTCCGGCCCGGGCTCGCGGTCGCGAGCGTGGGCGCCTCGCAGCTGTTCGGCCTGGCCAGCCACGTCCTGCTGCTGCTGTCCTTCGGCTATCTGACGGGAACCGAGAAGACCCCGCAGATGACCCCGTCCCGGACGGTCATCGCCGGTCTGCTGACGGTGGCCGTGCTGGTGCTGGTGGTGACGGCGGTCCCCTTCATGCGCAAGTTCGTGGTCACACGGGTGCGGGCGCTCTTCGCGGGCGTGGTGCCGCGCATGCTGGACGTGCTCCAGCGGCCGCAGAAGCTGGTGACGGGGATCGGCGGCATGCTGCTGCTGACCGGCTGCTTCGTGATGTGCCTCGACGCCTCGATCCGCGCGTTCGGCGGCGGCCAGGACATCAGCTACGCGAGCATCGCCGTGGTCTTCCTCGCCGGCAACGCGCTGGGGTCGGCGGCGCCGACCCCGGGCGGCATGGGCGCGGTGGAGACCACGCTGACGCTCGGTCTGATCGCGGCGGGGCTGGAGAAGGAAGTCGCCATTTCGGCGGTGCTCCTGTTCCGCCTGATGACGTTCTGGCTGCCGGTGCTCCCGGGCTGGATCTCCTTCAACTTCCTGACCCGCAAGGAAGCCATTTAGAGGTGCGGCCCGGGCGACCTGGACTGCGGAGGAGGCTCCGGCCCCCGTGCGGGGCGGGGGGCGACCCCCGGATGGGTCAGCGCGGGGGCGGGGGTGGGCGGGCGGGCCGAGGATGGGGGCATGCCGACAAACGCCTGGCGGGCCACCGCCGCCACCGCACTCGCCGCCGCCCTGCTGAGCACCGGCGCCTGCTCCGACGGCGGCGACCCGAAGAAGACGACGGCCGACGGCACCAAGGACGCCGAGCCCCTCGCCTGGGGCGACTGCGCGGCCCCCACGGCGGAGCAGGGCAGCGGCCAGGTCCCGCCCAAGGACTGGCAGTGCGCCACCCTCGACGTCCCCCTCGACTACGCGGAGCCCGAGGGCGAGACCATCCCGATCGCCCTGATCCGCGCGAAGGCCCGGGACCAGAAGAACCGCATCGGCTCCCTCGTCTTCAACTTCGGCGGCCCCGGCGCCTCCGGCATCACCGCCCTGACCGGCACCGCCCAGCAGTACGAGGCCCTGCGCTCGCGGTACGACCTGGTCGGCTTCGACCCGCGGGGAGTCGGCGCGAGCGCGCCCGTCATCTGCGCGGACGACAAGCAGCTGGACGCGTACTACGCCCAGGACTCCTCCCCCGACACCCCGCAGAAGGAGAAGACCCTCCTCGACACCAACAAGGCCTACCGGCAGGCCTGCCAGAAGAACTCCGCCGAGATCCTCCCCCACGTCAGCACCTCCGACGCCGCCCGCGACCTGGACCGCATCCGCCGGGCCCTCGGCGACGACAAGCTGCACTACATGGGGTTCTCGTACGGGACGGAGCTCGGCGGGGTCTACGCCCACCTCTTCCCCAAGAACGTCGGCCGCGCCGTCTTCGACGCCGTGGTGGACCCCACCAAGACTCCGGAGCAGAGCGCCCTGGGCCAGGCCGAGGGCTTCCAACTGGCCCTCGACAACTTCGCGCAGGACTGCGTGGACCGGGGCGACGCCTGCCTGCTCCAGGGCAGCACCCGCCAGGAGATCGAGGCGAACATCATCAAGCTGCAGAAGTCCCTGGCCGCCAAGCCCATCCCCGGCATCGGCGACAGGCAGCTGACGGAGTCCGCGGCGACCAGCGGGATCGCCTCCGCGCTGTACTCCAAGGACACCTGGCCGCTGCTGGAGCAGGGACTCGACGAGGCGGAGGGCGGTCAGGGACAGTTGCTGCTCAGGCTCTCCGACGCGCTCAACGGCCGCGACCCCAGCGGCCGCTACAGCAACATCGGCGCCGCGAACACGGCCGTCAACTGCGCGGACTCCAAGCAGCGTTACACCCTGGAGCAGACCAAGGCCAAGCTGCCGGCCTTCCGTGCGGCGTCGCCCGTCTTCGGGGACTTCCTCGGCTGGGCGATGCTGAGCTGCACCGACTGGCCGGTGGCCGGCGCCTCGGACACGGTGGACGTGTCCGCCCCGGGGTCCGCGCCCATCCTCGTCATCGGCAACACCGGCGATCCGGCCACCCCCTACGAGGGCGCACGCGAGATGGTGGAGCGGCTCGGGCCCGGCGTCGGCGTCGGGCTCACCTACAAGGGCGAGGGCCACGGCGCCTACAACAGCGGCGACCCCTGTGTCCAGAAGGCGGTGCACACGTACCTGCTGGACGGGAAGCCGCCCGCCGCGAACACCGTGTGCACCCCGCCCGCGGACCCGTCCGGCGGGAACGACGAAGGGGCCGTACCCCCCACCGCGGTGTGAGGTACGGCCCCTTCGGGGACTGCTAGTAGACCGGCTTGTCGGGCTCGATCTGGTGGACCCAGCCGATCACGCCGCCGCCGACGTGCACCGCGTCCGCGAAGCCCGCGGACTTCAGGACCGCGAGGACTTCCGCACTGCGGACACCCGTCTTGCAATGCAGGACGATGCGCTTGTCCTGCGGCAGGTCCTGCAGGGCGGTGCCCATCAGGAACTCGCCCTTGGGGATCAGCTTCGCGCCGGGGATCGAGACGATCTCGTACTCGTTGACCTCGCGGACGTCGATGATCTCGATGGCCTCGTCGCCGTCGATCCACTCCTTGAGCTGCTTGGGAGTGATCGTGGACCCGAGCGCGGCCTCCTGGGCCTCCTCCGACACGACGCCGCAGAAGGCCTCGTAGTCGATGAGCTCGGTGACGGTCGCGTTCGGACCGCAGACCGCGCAGTCGGGGTCCTTGCGGACCTTGACCTGGCGGTACTGCATCTCCAGGGCGTCGTAGATCATCAGGCGGCCGACGAGCGGCTCGCCGACACCGGTGAGGACCTTGATGGCCTCGGTGACCTGGATGGACCCGATGGACGCGCAGAGCACGCCCAGCACGCCGCCCTCGGCGCAGCTCGGGACCATGCCCGGCGGGGGCGGCTCCGGGTAGAGGCAGCGGTAGCAGGGGCCGTGCTCGGACCAGAAGACCGAGGCCTGGCCGTCGAAGCGGTAGATCGAGCCCCACACGTACGGCTTGTTCAGCAGGACGCAGGCGTCGTTGACGAGGTAGCGCGTGGCGAAGTTGTCCGTGCCGTCGACGATGAGGTCGTACTGGCTGAAGATCTCCATCACGTTCTCGGCTTCGAGCCGCTCTTCGTGGAGGACCACGTTCACGTACGGGTTGATGCCCAGCACGCTGTCGCGGGCCGACTCGGCCTTGGATCGGCCGATGTCCGCCTGGCTGTGGATGATCTGGCGCTGCAGGTTCGACTCGTCCACCTCGTCGAACTCCACGATGCCCAGCGTGCCGACGCCGGCCGCGGCCAGGTACATGAGGGCGGGCGAGCCGAGACCGCCGGCACCCACGGCGAGCACCTTGGCGTTCTTGAGGCGCTTCTGGCCGTCCATCCCGACATCCGGGATGATCAGGTGCCGCGAATACCGGCGGACCTCGTCAACGGTGAGCTCAGCTGCTGGCTCGACCAGCGGTGGCAGCGACACGGGCACTCCGAAGATGGGGAGCATCCCCGCGGGAGCAGGGAGCGATCCGATGATTGTTCTCCCCGTAACACTGCCACGGCCTACTTCATTCCGAGACACCTGTTCCGATCCGCGAGACGATTTCGTCCCAGTACCCGGGCATGGACGCCCACGGGTCGCCGCCCCGCGCGCCGAGGCGGTCCGTGAACCAGATGGTTCCGGCGCCCTGCCAGCGTGCGATCCGGGTCGCCTCCTCCAGGTGCGAGCGCGGCACCCCGTGGACCAGGTGGCAGAACCGTTCGGCCGGGTGCTCGGCGGTCCACTCGGCCACCTGCGACCAGCGGTAGTCGGCCCAGGTACCGGAGAAGGTGACCAGCTGGTCGGCGGCCTCCAGGTAGCCCTCGTACGGGTGCGTGCCGTGCCCGAGCACGATCCGCAGGCCGTCCCCCAGGCCGCGCAGCGTGTCCGTCACCCGGCGCACCGAGGCCAGCTCCGCCCGGTCGGCCGGGGCCGCCGAGAGGTAGAAGCCGCCCACCCCGTACCAGTCCCGGTAGCGGTGGGCGTCGGACACCAGCTCCCCGAAGGACCGCTCACCGTCTCGCAGGGCGAGATGGCCGAGGACGGTGCCGCCGGCGGCGCGCAGCTTCGCCGCCGCCTCCGTGCAGTGCGGGTCCGGCCGCCCGCCCGGGCCGTCCGCGACGTTGAGCACCGCCCAGTGCAGCGGGGTGCCGGGGCGGGTCAGCTCGGCCCATTCGACGGGCGCGAGCAGCGGGTGCGCGTAGCCGGGGATGCCGAGACCGAGGCGGCCGGCCTCGGTCCCGGCCGCCGTCGCGGCACCCGGCGGAGTGGTCAGATACGGCACGCCGCCTCCATCCAGATGTCCGCGAGGGACTCCTCCAGGTTGATCCGCGGGCGCCAGCCGAGCCGGTCGCGGGCGGTGCGTACGTCGGCCTGCTGCCAGGCGCCGCAGCCGTCCGGGTACGGGTACGCCTGGGGCGCGGAGCCGGCGATCTGCTCGGCCGTGGCCTCGGAGCGCGGGGAGCCGATGGCGGCGAGCCCGGCGGGGCGGCCGGGGTGCGCGTGCCCCTGCTGGGGTCCGCCGTGCGGGACGTCCAGCTCGTGCAGGGCGCCTGCGTACCCGGCGACCCGGGCCAGCACGGCCGCCGCGTCGCGCAACCGGACCGCACGCCCGGTGCCGATGTTGACGACGCCCTGCGCGGCGGAGAGGGAGGCGGCGTGCACGGCCCGCGCCACGTCCCGTACGTCCACGAAGTCCCGCTGGACGCCGAGCCCGCTGAGCCTGAGCTCCCCGTCGCCGGCCTGCATCGCCCGTCGCATGGCCTCGGCGAGGCGGCCGAGCGGGGACCCGGCGGGGGTGCCGGGGCCGACGGGCGAGAAGACGCGCAGCACGACGGCGTCCAGGCCGGAGCCCAGGACCAGTTCGGTGGCGGCCAGTTTGCTGACGCCGTACGGCCCGCCGGGTCTCGGCACGGCGTCCTCGGCCGTGGACGATCCGGGCTGGCTCGGCCCGTACTCGGCGGCGCAGCCGAGCTGGACCAGCCGGGCCCCGCAGCCGCTGCGGCGCAGTGACTCGCAGATGGTGGCGACGGCGACGGTGTTGTGCCGGGTCAGTTCCCGGGCTCCGCCCCGGGTGGCGCCGGCGCAGTTGATGACGACGCCCGGGTGGACGGCGTCCAGGAAGCGCGTGAGCGCGCCCGGGCTGCCGGTGGCGAGGTCGAAGCGGACGTCGGCGTCGTCGCCCCGGCCGAGTGCGGTGAGCTGGACGGCGGGGTCGGCGAGCAGCCGGTCGGCGACGTAGCGGCCGAGGTATCCGTTGGCTCCGATCAGCAGCACCCTCATCGCGTGGCCCCTTGGTTGGTTGGCTGGCCGGTCATGTCCTTGTTCTCCTTGCGTGTGGGCGGGTGGGTGGGGGCGGTGCGGGCGGAACGTCAGGGCCGCGCGTGCGCGGAGGCCCGGGCCAGCGCGCGGACGGCGTGTACGAGGAGCCCCGCGGCGGCGGCGGGGACCGCCACCGGTACGGGGACCAGTGCGAGCGCCAGGGCGGCGGCGACGGGCCCGAGGCGGGCGCCGTGCCGCAGCAGCAGCCGGGTCAGGAAGAGGAGGACGGCGAGCGGTACGGCCACCGCGAGCGGGGCTCCGGCGAGCGCGGCGGCCCCGGCGGCGGCCGCCGCGAACAGGGCGACGGCGGCGAGGAGCAGCGGCCGGGCCCGGTCGGCGAAGTCCTCCAGGGCCCGGCTCCCGGCGAGCCCGCGCCGGGCCCGGGCCGCGAAGGCGGCGGCGATCAGGTGGCCGGGAGCCGCGGCGACCGCGAGGCCGACCGCGAGTGCGGGGCCGTGGCGGTGCGCGGCCCAGCCGACGGCAGCGGCGGCGAGCAGGTGCGCCGCCCAGGGGAAGCGGCCGGCGGCGGCCCTCCCGGGCCACACCAGGGCGGCGACGGTGGCGGTCGCGGCGGCGGTCCCGGCCCACGGCACCCCGGCCGCGGCGGCGCCGAGGGCGAGGGCGCCGGGGAGTAACGCGTACCCCGCTCCGCGCAGTTCGCGGAGCCCGGCGCCGGCCGGAACCGGTCCGGCGGAGGGCGCGGAGGGTGCCTCGCGCGGGGTCCGGGCGTACAGCTCCTCGGCTAGGGCGAAGACGTCACGGTGGCGGAAGCGGGCGGCGGTGCGGTCGGTGATGCCGTGGGCCTCCAGCCCGGCGGCGATCTCCAGCGGGTCCACGGCCCGTTCGCACAGGGCGCGGTGGCGGTGCAGCAGCGCCTTGACGGGGTCCCCGCCGGCCCGTCGCCGGGGGGCGGCGGGCGGTGCGGCGGTGTCCCCCGCGACGGCGTGCGGGTCCAGGGCGGTCATACCACTGCCTCCGGGGCCGGGTGGGGGGCCGGGGCCCAGGTGGGGGTGGTCCAGTGACCCGGGACCCGGGCCTCCGGGGGCTGGGCGAAGGGGATCTCCCCGTCCGGCCGGGCCGAGCCCCGGGCGAGCAGGCGCAGGTAGATCTCCCGGAAGGCGGCCACGTTCTGCTCGACGGTGAAGAGCTCCAGGGCCCGCGCCCGGCCGGCCGCCCCGAGGCGCTGGGCCCGCTCGGGGTCACCCAGCAGGGAGAGGCAGGCGTCGGCGAGGGCGCGCGGGTTGCGGGGCGGTACGACGAGGCCGGTCCCCCCGATGACCTCGCGGACCGCGCCGACGTCGGTGGAGACGGTGGCCCGCCCGCAGAACATGGCCTCGACGAGGGTGCGGGGGAAGCCCTCGATCACGGAGGACAGCACGACGACGCGCCCGGCGCCGTAGGCCTCGGCCGGGGACGGGGCCTCGGGTCCGCCGATCTCCTCGAAGGCGACCGGGTTCTCCCCGGCGGTGACGGCGTCGGCGGCCTCGTCGGGGAAGAGCTGCGCGGCGAGGGAGCGGCAGTCGGCGAGGTAGCCGGGGTCCGCCCCGGTGGCGAAGATGCGCAGCCGCGTCCGCGGGGCGGCCCTGCGGACCTCCGCGAAGGCGTGCAGCAGTCCGACGAGGTCCTTGGCGGGCTCCGTCCGGCCCACCCACACCAGGGTGTCGGGGTCCCCGCAGTCCCCGGCCTCGCCGACGGTGGCGAATCGGTCCGCCTCCATGCCGGGGTGGACGGTGCGCACCCGGTCCCGGGTGGCGCCGCAGTGCTCCTGCCAGCGGCGGGCGTGCGCGTTGCCGGGGGTCAGCAGGTCGGCCCGGTCGTAGATCTCGCCGGCCAGCCGGATGTGGAAGGCGGCGAGCAGGGCGCGCACGGCGGGGGTCGCCCCGGGCTCGTGCCCGAGGTAGTGCGACCGCAGCCGGACCCCGTACTCGGTGACCAGGAGCGGCACCCCGAAGAAGCGTTTGGCCAGGAGCCCGGGGAGCGCCGCCACCCCGCCGGCCGCGGCGTGGCAGATGTCGACCGCGCCGAGCTCCTCGTACCAGTCGAGGGACAACGGCCGGAGCATGCGTTCCAGTTCGTCCACGAACCGGAGCAGGTCCGCCACCCGGGCCGCCTGTACGGGGCGGCTCGCGCCCGGCGCCCGGCAGGCGGACTCCACGGCCCGCACCGCGGCCTCGGAGCGCAGCGCCGCGTACAGCCCGCCCTGCTCGCCGGCGAGTTCGGCGAGTCCGTACAGCCCGGCCGCGAAGGGGTCGGGGAGGCCGGCGCAGATGCCGTGGACCAGTTCCTTGAAGCAGGCGGCGAACCGCTTGCGTTCCCGCCGGGAGTACGTCCGGCCGTCGTCGGCCGGCGCCCACAGGGGGGCCGTACGGACCCGGGTGACGTGCTCGGGCAGCGGGACCCGGTCGCGCTCCTGCTCGGCGCTGCGGCTCAGCGCGTAGAGCTCGAACTCGTGCTGCGGGAGCCCGCGCACGAGCCGGTCGCACCACAGCCTCGCCTCGCCCGTCGCATACGGATAACCACCTTCCGTGAGCAGTCCGATCCGCACGAGTGGCACCCCCGATCTCCCGTTCAGGCGGTCGCCGTAGGCCCGGCGACCCGCCGCGGAAGAACTCAAGCGGATGTGTCGGTGGGGGGGGGGGGGGGGGGTGCGGGGGCCCCCCGCAGGGGGGGGGGGTGTAAAAAAAATAAGCG
>NZ_JBSGQV010000027.1:59544-83658 GCF_053606025.1 Streptomyces sp. NPDC055254
TGTGGCGGGGCGGGGTGGTGTGCGGGAGTGGGTGTGTTTACTGGGCTGGGTTGGGGGCGGGTTCGGCTTCGGGGGGTTGCCGCCCCCGCCACCGGAAGGGGTGAAGAGTCGTAACTTTCCCGTACGGTTCGCGTTCGAGCACGCTAGAAAGGGCTACGGGCCCTCGCGCGCCGGTGTCCCGGGAACTCGGCCCGCCATGGCCGCGGAGCTCAGACCGGCACCTTCTGCCGGAAGGCGTCCTGCCGCAAGGAGCGCCGCTCGGCGGCCAGTGCGGGGTCGAGGGCCGGTACGGCGGCCAGCAGCTGCCGGGTGTAGGCGTGCGCCGGGCGGTCGTAGACCTCGTCCACCGGGCCCTCCTCCACGATCTCGCCGTCGCGCATGACGGCGACCCGGTCGCTGACCTGCCGGACCACCGCCAGGTCGTGCGCGATGAAGACGAGGGCGAGGCCGAGTTCGCGCTGGAGCTCGGCCAGGAGCGTGACGACCTGCGCCTGCGTGGTCACGTCGAGGGCGGAGACCGGTTCGTCGCAGACGATCAGCCGGGGCCGGGGGGCGAGGGCGCGGGCGATGCCGACGCGCTGGCGCTGGCCGCCGCTGAACTCGTGCGGGTAGCGGTCGTAGTGCTCCGCCTCCAGGCCGACGCGCAGGAGCAGCTCCGTGACCCGGGCGCGGATCGCGTCCTCGTCCCGCCCGCCGGCCGCGCGCAGCGGGTCGGCGATGGAGTCGCCCACGGTGCGACGCGGGTTGAGGGAGGCGACGGGGTCCTGGAACACCATCTGCACGCCCTCGGCCGGCCCGGTCCCCTCCCGGCCCGCGTGCCGCACCCGGCCGGAGGTGGGTTCCAGCAGCCCGACGAGCATGCGCCCGAGCGTGCTCTTGCCGCTGCCGCTCTCACCGACGATGCCCAGCGTCTCCCCGGCGCGCACGGCGAGCGAGATCCCGCGGGGCGCCTGCGGCGCCTCCCCGGCGCGGCCGGGGCGGGACCGGCCCCGTCCGGCGGGCCGGGGTCCGCCGACGGCGTCGACGCGCCGTTTTCCCCGTCCGAACTCCCTGCGCAGCGCCAGGGCTTCGACGACGGGCACGTCCTGGTCCGCGGGGTCCGGGACGGGGCCGCGGTCCGTTGTGCGCGGCGCGTCCAGTCGCGGTACCGCCGCCAGCAGGGCCCGGGTGTACGGGTCGGACGGCGTCGACAGGACGCGGGAGACCGGCCCCCGTTCCACGGCGGAGCCGTCCCGCATGACCAGCAGGTCGTCCACGCTCTCCGCGGCCACTCCGACGTCGTGGGTGACCAGCAGCAGCCCGAGTCCGCGCTCCTCGCGCAGCCCGTGCAGCAGGTCCAGGATCTGGGCCTGGACGGTGACGTCCAGCGCGGTCGTCGGCTCGTCGGCGATCAGCAGCCGCGGCTCGCAGGCCAGTGCCATGGCGATCAGCGCGCGCTGGCGCATGCCGCCGCTGAACTCGTGCGGGCGGGCCCGGGAGCGGCGTGCGGCGTCCGCGATGCCGACCCGGTCCAGCACGTCGACGGCCCGCGCCCGCGCGGCCCGCCGGGAAACCTCCGCGTGGACGCGGTACACCTCGGCGATCTGGTCGCCGATGGCGTAGTACGGGTCCAGGGAGCTCAGCGGGTCCTGGAAGACCATGGCGGCGGTTCCGCCCCGCAGCTGCCGCAGTTCGGCGGGGGTGGCCGCGGCCACGTCCGTACCGCCCACCCGTACGGAGCCGGCGAGCCGCGCGCCCGTGCCGCGGTGCAGCCCGAGCAGGGCCGCCGCCACGGTGGACTTGCCGCTCCCGGACTCGCCCACGATGCCGAGGGCGCGCCCCGCTCCGAGGGTGAAGGACAGTCCGTCCACGGCCCGTACGTACTCCCCCGGTCCGCCGACGGGGAAGTCGACGACCAGGCCGGTCACCTCCACCAGTGCCTGCGTCATACGAGGGCCACCCTTCGGTCCGCGACGGCGTACAGGAGGTCGGCGATCGCGCCGGCGACGACCACGGCCGTGCCGATGGCGAGGACGACGCCCACCACGACGGGCAGGTCCACGACCCGGGACCCGTCGATCAGCGTCTTGCCCAGGCCCGGGATGCCGAACAGCGACTCGGTCAGCACCGCGCCGCCGATCATGGTGCCGAAGTCCACCGCGCTGAGCGCGATCACGGGGGCCACCGCACCGCGCACGGCGTGCCGGGTGACGACGGCGCGTTCCCCGACCCCGTAGGCGCGGAAGGTGCGGATGTGGTCCTCCGCCAGCGTCTCCAGCGTCGAACTGCGGGTGAGACGCGCGTACTTGGCGCTCTCGAAGAGGCCCAGGGTGATCCAGGGCAGCAGCAGGTTCCAGGCCCACTGCTCGGGGTCCTCGGTCACCGGTACGTACGTCGGGAACGGCAGCCACTGGAGGTGGGCGCAGACCACCATGAGGAGCAGCAGTCCGAAGATGAAGACGGGGGTGCCGGTCCCGGCGAGCGTGAGCAGGGTAAGCGCCCGCTCGGTGACGCCGCCGCGCCGCAGCGCGGACAGCAGTCCGGTGCCGACGCCGACCACCAGCCAGATCACGAGCGCGCCGAGCGCCAGCGACAGGGTGGCGGGCAGCCGTTCCAGGATCAGCTGGGTGACCTGCTGGTCGTTCTGGTACGAGAATCCGAGGCAGGGCGCGTCGCAGTGCAGGACCAGCCCGGCGCCCGCCGCGTAGTCGCGGCCCGCCACCAGCCCCTGGAGGAAGTGCAGGTACTGGACGGGGACCGAGTCGTTCAGCCCGAGCTGCTCGCGCACCTGGGCGACCTGCGCCGGGTTGCAGCGCTCGCCGCACGCGAGGCGCGCGGGGTCGCCGGGTGCGATGTAGAAGAGGGCGTAGACGACGGCGGACAGGGCGAGCAGCACGAGGAGGGCGCCGCCGAGCCGTTTGAGCACGAAGCGGGTCACGCCGTGCGCTCCTTTCTGGTGCCGACCCGCAGGCGCGAGCCCTCGCGCGGGTCGAGGGCCGTGCGGACGGCGTCGCCGAGCACGGTGAAGGCGAGCACGGTGACGAAGAGCAGCCCGGCCGGGAGCAGGACGTACATCGGGTCGGCGCGGAACCAGGTCTGGGCGCTGGACAGCATCTGCCCCCAGGACGGGGTGGGCGGTTTCACACCGACGCCGAGGAAGGACAGCGAGGCCTCGATCACCATGTTCGTCGGCACCTTGAGCGTGGCGAGGGTGATGACGGGCGCGGCCAGCGAGGGCAGCAGTTCACGGCGGGCGATGCGCAGGGTGCCCCAGCCGGAGAGCCGGGCCGCGGCGACGAAGTCCAGCTCGCGCAGGGCGAGGGTCTGGGCGCGCACCAGCCGGGCGGTGCCGCCCCAGTCGAGCGTGCCGATGAGCAGGATCAGCAGCAGGGGCCGGGGGAAGTCGGCGGGCACGACGGCGGTCACGGCGATGGCGAGCACCAGCATGGGCAGCGCGATCATCACGTCGGTGAACCGGCCGATGACCTGTCCCACGACCGGGCCGCCGAGGGCGGCGGCGAGGCCCGCGGCCACGCCGAGGAGGATCTGCACGACGGTGGCGCCGAGGGCGACGAGCAGCGAGACCTGCGCCCCGTGCAGCAGCCGGGTGAACAGGTCGCGGCCGGTGCCCGGTTCGACGCCGAGCCAGTGGTCGGCGGAGATCCCGCCGAAACTGCCGAGCGGGACGCCGCCGCGGGCCGAGTCCACGAGGTCGTCGTGGTAGGCGTTGGGGTCCTGGCCGGTGAGCTGGGAGATCAGCGGCGCGGCGAGGGCGAGCAGCACGAGCAGGGCCAGGACTCCGGCGGCGGCGAGGGCCGCCGGACTGCGGCGCAGCCGCCGCCGGACCCGGCGCGCGGCGCCCGCGCCCGGGGCCGGGGCCCCGGGCGCGGACACCTGCTGGGGGGTGGGGACGGTCACTTGACGGAGACCTGCGAGATGTCGAGGACGCCGGTCCAGTCACTGATGACGACGTTCTTGACGTCCTTGCCGACGAGCCGCTTGTAGACCGGGTGGAAGAGCGGCACGTCCAGCGCCTGCTCGCCGATCTTCTTGTCGAGGGCGCCCCAGCGCCTGCCGGCCTCGGCGAGGTCGGTCAGCTTGGCGATGGCGTCGATCTCGGCGTTGACCGCCGGGTCGTCGAGCTGCGCGTGGTTGTAGTTGGTGCCGTCGCGCACGATCTGGCGGCCGTCGAAGATCGGGGCGAGGAAGGGACCGCCGGACGGCCAGTCGGCGCCCCAGCGGGAGAGGAAGAAGCCGGGGGTGTTGTCGACGTCCCAGCGCTTCTCGTTGAAGGCGTTGTTCTCCAGGCCCTCCAGCTTGACGGTGATCCCGGCGGCGGCCAGCGCCTGCTGCACGGCGGTGGCGACCTCCGGGCTGGTCTGGCGGTTCTGCGCGGTGGAGTGGGTCAGGGTGACGGTGAGGCCGTCGGGGAAGCCCGCCTCCCTCAGCAGTTCCTTGGCCTTGGCCGGGTCGCCGGTCCTGCCCGCCGGGAAGTGGTCGTAGGGCGTGTGGCCGAAGGCCTCGCGCTCGGGCAGGAAGGTGGTGGCCGGCTCGGCGAGCGCGGAGCCGCCCGCGGCGTTGATCACGCTGGTGCGGTTGATCGCGTAGGAGATGGCCTGGCGGACCTTCGGGTTGTCGAAGGGGGCCACCTTCGGGTTGAAGGCCAGGTAGTTGACGTAGCCGAAGTGGCCGGTGCCGACGCGGGCGGCGATGTCGGCGTTGCTGCCGATCTGGGCGAGCTCGGCGGGACCCAGGTTGGTGTCGGTCGTGACGGCGGCGGCGTCGGCTCCGGAACTGGTGGTCAGGCGCTGGTTGATGACCGCGGCGTCGAGGCCGGAGCGGACGTCGATCCGGTCCGGGTAGGCCTTGCGCTCCTCGTCGGTCTTCGGGTCCCAGTGCTCGTTGCGCTCCAGGGTGAGGATCTCGCCGTCGTTCTCGTTCTTGACGACCTTGTACGGGCCGGAGGAGACGGGGTGCTCCTCGTACTTGGCTCCGGTGTCCTTGGCCTTGGGCACGGGGGCGAACTGCGTCTGGGTGGCGACGAAGGGGAACTCGCCCTGGGGCTTGCGCAGTTTGAAGACGATCGTCTTGGTGTCGGGGACGACGATGGAGTCGAGTCCCTTGCCGCCGTCCTTGTACGGGCCCTGGTACGAGTCGCCGCCGACGAGCCAGTCCCGCAGGTAGGGGGCGCCGCCCGACAGTTCGGCGGCGAAGGACCGCTCGATGCCGTACTTGATGTCGGCGGTGGTGATCGGGGAGCCGTCCTCGTACGTCAGCCCGTCCTTGAGGGTGTACGTCCACTCGGTGGCGTCGGCGTTGGCCCTGCCGGTGTCGGTGGCGAGGTCGGGCACGACCTTGGTGCCGGCCGCGCCGTCCTCGCGGTTGCGGGTGGTCAGCGTGCGGAAGACCAGCGAGGGAACGTTTCCGCCGCCCGAGGTGTACAGCCGGGCCGGGTCGAAGTCGGACTGCGGCTCGGAGTTGAGGACGGTCAGGGTGCCGCCCTTCTGCGGGGCGCTCCCGGCGGCTCCCGGCTTGTCACCGGCGCCCGCCTTGTCCGCTCCGTCCTTCGGCCCGCAGGCCGCGGCGCCCCCGGCGAGTACGAGGCTGACGGCGACCGCGGCTGCGCGGCGCGATATGTGGGCATGACGGACCATCGGAGAAGGACCTCTCGGCGTGAAGGAAGCAGGGTGGAGCCACGCGAGGGGCAGCGGTCGGCGGTCGAGTGCAGAGGACACCGATCAGCGGGAGGCCGCGCCTGCGGGCGTGCGTACACCCGGGCGCGGCAGAATTCCGGAGACCGGAAGAAGGGTCGCGGCGCGTTCGGGCAGGCGTCAGCGACAGAGGATGTCGGCCACGCTGTGCGCGGTCACACCAAGCAGCGCCAGCTCAATGGCGGCGCTCGCGGTCATGGTGTGGTGGTGCGACATGCGCAGAACCATGGCCGATGATCGGACACCTTGTCAACGCGGATTCCCGCAGGTCCGTCAACTACCGGGATGTGCCCAGGGGTTGGGCTTGCACTGGATTCCGTCGATGGCGAGGGACTTCGTCTGCTGCTGCATGATCGGCGCGAGCGCGCCCGGCGTGCGGCAGCTCACGTGCCCGTGGCCGAGCCGGTGGCCGACCTCGTGGTTGATGAGCATCTGGCGGTAGGCGAACATCTGGTCCGCGCCGTAGGTGGGCGAGCCCTGCGCCCAGCGGAACGCGTTGATCATCACGCGTTCGGTGGACGCCGAATCGCAGGAGACGTTGTCGATGGTGGTGTCCAGGCCGGACTTGGCGCACCACTTCCCGGTGGTCCCGGGGCTCGCGAGGGTGATCACGAAGTCCGCCTCGCCGCCCGGCACCCGCTCGAAGGTCCTGCTGCCCCCGTGACCCCAGCTGCGGGGGTCGTTCAGGGTGCGGTGCACGGCTTCGGCGAACAGCTGCGGGTCCATGCCCAGGCCCTGCTCGACGTCCACCCGGTAGCGCACGATCTTGCCCTTGCCGGGCGCCTTGGCCACTCCGGGGACGGTGTCGAAGGTCCCGGGGCCGGTGAGCTTCGCGTCGATCGGCAGCTGCGCCGCCATCTTCTGCTCGTACGTCAGCTCCGGCGCCGGGGCCGCGGCGGGCGTGCCCGCGGGCGCGTCGGGCGTCGGGCGGCCGTCGGACCGGGAGGCCGGGGCCGCGCCGTCGGTGGCGCGGGTCGCACCGTCGTCGGTCGCGGCCAGGGAGGCGGCCTTGTCCTTGTCGTGGTCGGCGGCCACCTGGCCCGCGACGACGACCGCGAGGACGGTGGTCACGGCGGCCGCGGCCATGCCCGTGTACGTGAGGACCTTGACCCCCCGGCCGGAACCGGAACGCTCCTCGGCCGGAGCGGCCGGAGCGGCCGGAGCGGCCGGAGCGGCCGGAGCGGCCGGAGCCGCCGGAGCCGCGGCCGGCGCGGGAGCGGGTACGGGCGTGCGCGGGCCGGGCACCCGGCGGTGCGAGCCCGTGGAGGTCAGGGCGTCGGGCCCGGCCGAAGGCGCGCGGGGCGCGGGCGGGTCCAGCGTGACCTGCGGGAAGCCCACCGCGGGCGTGCCGAAGGCCGGGGTGTCGGTGTCCGCGCGGGCGGGCCGCGCCGCGGTCGCGGTCGCCGTCCGGGCCCGCGGTACTCCGTGCCGGTCGCCGTACACCGCGTCGGGGCGGGCGCCCCAGGCACCGCCGGGCTCGTACTGCTCGGGGTGGCCGGCGCGCGCGCCGGGGGCGGACGGGAGGCGGCCCGGGGGGACGTACCCGTCGTGCGTGACGGTGGGTTCGGGCCAGTGGCGCAGCGGCTGCTCCCCGTACGGCGCCGGGACCGGCTCCGGTGCGGGTACGTACACGGGCTCGACCGGCACCGGACGGGCGGGAGCGGGGTCCTTGCGACTATGTCGTCCCACGGTCCTCAGCCTCTGCCGTCTTCGGTGTTCCGGTCGGCACCGGTCCTGCCGGTGTCGTGCAGGAGGTCCCGGAAGGCGGCTGCCACCACCTCGGGGTACTCCATCATCGCCACGTGCCCGGCCTCGGGCAGGCACAGCAGACGCGAACCCCGGTAGGCCGCGGCGGCCTTGTGCGCCATACGGTACGAGACCAGTTGGTCCCGGCCACCGTAGACCAGCAGGGAGGGGGCGAGCACCCGCTGCGCCTGCCGCCACAGCCCGTGCTGCCCGCCGAGGGTGTAGGAGTCGACGATGCCGCGGGCGGAACGGGTCATCACGTCCCAGAAGTACGGCAGGGCCATCCGCCGCTCCATCTCCTCCACCGCGTGGGCGAAGCCCTCCGCCGTCACCCGGGAGGGGTCGCCGTAGCAGAGGTCCGTCACTCCCCGGGTGCGCTGTTCGGCGGTGAGGCCGCGCGTCATCCGGGCGAAGAGGGCGGCGGTCCCGGGCAGGGCGAGCAGCGCGGTCGGAACGGCGCCCTTCTGCACCCGCAGCTCGGGCAGGGCGGGCGAGACCAGCGTGAGGGTGCGCACGAGGTCGGGGCGGACGGCCGCGACCCGGGTGGACACGGCGCCACCGAGGGAGTTGCCGAAGAGGTGGACCGGACCGCGTCCGGCGGCGTCGAGGTGGCGGATGACCGCGCGGGCGAACGCGGTGACGGAGTAGTTCCGGTCGGCGGTCGGCGGGGACCAGCCGAAACCGGGCAGGTCGAGGGCTTCGCCGTCGACGGTGTCCGCCAGCTGCTCCATCAACGCCGACCAGTTCTGCGAGGAACCGCCGAGGCCGTGGACGAACAGGGCGGGCGGCAGGCCGGTGCGCACGGGGCGGCGCACCCGGACGGCGAGTTCCAGGCCCGGCAGCACGGTGGTGCGCACCTGCTCGCCGTCGGCCGTCCGGACGGCTCCCGCCGGGGAGGAGGGGTCGGTGGTGGACCGTACGCCCGGCAGCTCGGTCGAAGACATGCGGCAATGTTACGAGAGGATCACGCTCCACTTCCTGTGTTCGCGGTCACAGCGCGGTCACGGTGGCATGCCTTCCGCATAGCGGGGTACGCGCGATCCTCCTAGGCTCGAAGAGGAACAAAGGAAGTGAGGGAGCGGGATGACTGTCGACCCTGCGGAACCGGACACTTTCCGGGAGACGTCCCCGGAAGTCCTCGACCCCGAGGCGCCCGAGGCGGATGTGGCGGAACAGCAGGCCGATCTGCGGCCCGACGAGGACGACCCGGTCACCGGCACGTCGACGGGCGAGGCCGCCGACGGCGACGCCGCCGAGCAGGCCCGGGTGGTGCCGCTGGACGAGGACGACTACCGCTGACCGGCCGCCGGCCGACCGTCGACCGACCGCTGACCAGCGCCTCCTGCACGTCCGTACCGCGAGAAAACTCGGCCTGAACCCACCAGATTCGGTTACCGAAAAGTACGATGGCGGCGCGGCGCAGAGCGCACTGTGTTCTTAGAGAAAGTGGGAGGCGGCGTGACAGCCATCGAGCAGACCGAGGCAGCGCGTCCGCGGGGCACGCGACTGCCGCGCCGAGCCCGGCGCAACCAGCTCCTGGGCGCGGCTCAAGAGGTCTTCGTCGCGCAGGGCTACCACGCGGCGGCGATGGACGACATCGCCGAGCGGGCCGGAGTGAGCAAGCCGGTGCTGTACCAGCACTTCCCCGGCAAGCTCGACCTCTACCTGGCGCTGCTGGACCAGCACTGCGAGGCCCTGCTGCTGGCGGTGCGCACCGCGCTGGCGTCGACGACCGACAACAAGCTGCGCGTGGCCGCGACGATGGACGCCTACTTCGCGTACGTCGAGGACGAGGGCGGCGCCTTCCGGCTGGTCTTCGAGTCGGACCTGACGAACGAGCCCGCGGTGCGCGAGCGCGTCGACCGCGTCTCGCTCCAGTGCGCCGAGGCCATCTCCGACGTGATCGCCGAGGACACCGGGCTGTCCAAGGACGAGTCGATGCTGCTGGCCGTGGGCCTGGGCGGGGTCTCGCAGGTCGTGGCCCGCTACTGGCTGTCCAGCGAGAGCCCGGTGGCCCGGGACACCGCGGTCGGCCTGCTGACCTCGCTCGCCTGGCGCGGCATCGCCGGTTTCCCGCTGCACGGCACGGAGGGCAACGCCTGACCGCCGGCTGTTCGCTGCCAGCGTGTCCGGCTCGCGCGGTTCCCCTCCCCTCTCCGGGCTAATGTGGACCGCGTACGGCGCGGCTGATCGCGCGAACCGGATCGTCGGAGGGACAAAGCCGTGGAGGTCAAGATCGGCGTGCAGCACGCACCCCGGGAGATCGTGCTGGAGAGCGACCTGAGCGCGGAGGAGCTGGAGAGCCTCGTCGCCGCCGCGCTGTCGGGTACGGCGCCGCTGCTGAGCCTCACCGACGTCAAGGGCCGCAAGGTCCTGGTGCCGTCCGACCGCCTGTCGTACGTCGACCTGGGCGAGCCGACCGCGCGCAAGGTCGGTTTCGGCGCGCTCTGACGCGGCGGTACCCCGGGTACCCGGAACTGAGGGAAACGGCCTGGTGGTTGATTCCACCGGGCCGTTTCCCTTTCTTCCGCTTCGGGTAGGACGGCAGTGACCCGGTTTGCCGTGACGTGTGGGAGGGACCTCATGCTGCTGTTGGAAGCGCTCGGCTCTGCTCTGCTGGGACTCGCGCTGTCCGCGGCGGCCGTACGGGCCCTGGCGCACCGGCTGCCCGCTCCGAGAGTGGTCCTGGTCAGCGGGGTCCTGGGGGCGCTCTTCGGGGCGTACCTCACGCACTTCGCGCTGGGTCCCGGGCGCTACACGCTGACCGCGACGCTCGTCGGCGGCCTGCTGGTGTCGGCCGTCGTGCTGTCGCTGCTGCTGCGGCCGGCCCCGCGCTCGCGCAGGCCGTCGCACCGGACTCCGTTTTCGCTCCCCTCGCGGGGCTGACCCGGACACGGGCGGGCCCCGGTGCGGAAGTTTCCGCGCCGGGGCCCGCCGTCGTTTCCGTACAAGCCGTCGAGGGTCCTAGGCCGCGAGGCCGAGGGCCGCCATTCGCTTGGTGTGCGCCCTGGTGATCCGGGTGAACATCTCGCCCACGGCCGCCAGGTCGAAGCCCGCCGCCATCCCGTCGACGCCGCCGACGAGCATGGTGGAGAGCGCGTCGCGCTCGGCCACCACGCGCTGGGCCTGGGAGAGGGCCTCGCCCATCAGCCGGCGGGCCCACAGTGCGAGGCGGCCGCCGCAGCGCGGGTCGGCCTCGATCGCGGCGCGCACCTTCTCCACGGCGAAGTTGCCGTGGCCGGTGTCGTCGAGCACGCCGAGCACCAGCGCCCGGGTGTCGGTGTCCAGGTGGCTGGCGACCTCGCGGTAGAAGTCACTGGCGATCGAGTCGCCGACGTACGCCTTGACCAGGCCTTCCAGCCAGTCGGAGGGCGCCGTCTGGCGGTGGAAGTCGTCCACGCCCTTGGCGAAGGGCTGCATGGCGGCGGTGGGCTCGGCCTCGACGGCCGCGAGCCGGTCGCGCAGCCGCTCGAAGTGGTGGAACTCCGCGGACGCCATGGCGGCGAGCTCGGCCTTGTCGTCGAGGGTGGGCGCGAGCTTCGCGTCCTCCGCGAGACGCTCGAATGCCGCGAGCTCGCCGTACGCGAGCGCGCCGAGCAGGTCCACGACGGCGGCGCGGTACTGCGGCGAGGCAGAGGCGGTCGCCCAGTCCTGAGCGGCGATCCCCGCCGTTTCGGCGGGAGTGCTGTCGTCGGCGGGCGAGGCGTTTTCTACGGTCGACATGCTCCGCACAATAGCCGTCCGAAAGGCCCCACGAAGCACCTGGTCAGTCCACCTGCACGCGCCCACCCGGTGAATTCACCCGACACACCTGCGCGATTCCGGGGTACAGTGGTAATGCGCCTGCCGGATACTCGGCGGGCCATCCGAATGAGGATGCCCGGTCGGTGGCCCGATCGGCTCCAACCGACCCGCCCTCTGCGGGGTGCGTGCGTTCATACGTGCCGCCACCCATGAGGGGCCCCCTCAGCGGCACAAGCGCTTGAGCGAAGGCTTAGTGGTCCCGCGCAGCTTTGTACGTACGTCGTAGTACTGCAAGCCCGGCACGGTACGACCCCCCTCGCCGCCTCGCGCCGCGTCTCACAGAAGAGGCAGCACCCTGACTACGTTCCGAGACCTCGGGATTCTCCCCGAGACCGCCGAAGCCCTTGAAGCCGTCGGCATCGTGTCCCCCTTCCCGATCCAGGAGATGACCCTCCCCGTCGCCCTTTCCGGCACGGACGTCATCGGCCAGGCCAAGACCGGAACCGGCAAGACGCTCGGTTTCGGCCTTCCCCTGCTGGAGCGGGTCACCGTCCCCGCGGACGTCGAGGCGGGCCGGGCCCGGCCCGAGCAGCTGACCGACGCCCCGCAGGCCCTCGTGGTGGTTCCGACCCGCGAGCTGTGCACCCAGGTCACCAACGACCTCCTGACCGCGGGCAAGGTCCGCAACGTCCGCGTCCTCGCCATATACGGCGGCCGCGCGTACGAGCCCCAGGTCGAGGCGCTCAAGAAGGGCGTCGACATCATCGTCGGCACCCCGGGCCGCCTGCTCGACCTGGCCGGCCAGAAGAAGCTCGACCTCTCCCACATCCGGGCCCTGGTCCTGGACGAGGCCGACGAGATGCTCGACCTGGGCTTCCTGCCCGACGTCGAGAGGATCATGAGCTACCTGCCGCCGAAGCGCCAGACGATGCTGTTCTCGGCGACCATGCCGGGTGCGGTCATCGGCCTGGCCCGCCGGTACATGACGCAGCCCACGCACATCAGCGCCGTCTCCGAGGACGGCGAGGGCGCGACCGTCGCCAACACCGCGCAGCACGTCTTCCGCGCGCACAACATGGACAAGCCGGAGCTCGTCTCCCGCATCCTGCAGGCCGAGGGCCGCGGCCTCGCCATGATCTTCTGCCGCACCAAGCGCACGGCGGCCGACATCGCCGAGCAGCTGGAGAAGCGCGGTTTCGCCTCGGGCGCCGTCCACGGCGACCTGGGCCAGGGCGCGCGCGAGCAGGCCCTGCGCGCGTTCCGCAACGGCAAGGTCGACGTGCTGGTGTGCACCGACGTCGCCGCACGCGGCATCGACGTCGAGGGCGTCACGCACGTCATCAACTACCAGACGCCCGAGGACGAGAAGACCTTCCTGCACCGCGTGGGCCGCACCGGCCGCGCGGGCAAGAAGGGCATCGCCGTCACCCTGGTGGACTGGGACGACATCCCGCGCTGGCAGCTGATCAACAAGGCGCTGGAGCTGGACTTCCACGACCCGGTCGAGACGTACTCCACGTCGCCGCACCTGTTCGAGGAGCTGAACATCCCGGTCGGCACCAAGGGCATCCTGCCGCGCGCCGAGCGCACGCGGGCGGGCCTGAAGGCCGAGGACGTGGAGGACCTGGGCGAGACCGGCGGCCGTGGTGGCCGCGGCGGTCGCGGCCAGGCCCCGGCCGTCGCCGAGGTGGTCGAGGACCGTCCGGCCCGTACGCCGCGCCAGCGCCGCCGTACGCGGGGCGGGACGGAGCAGGGCTCCGAAACGGCCGCCGCCGCGGTGACGCCGGTGGCGGAGGCCCCCGAGGCCCCGGCCGCCGACGAGCCGCGCAGGCCGCGCCGTCGTCGTACGCGCGCTTCCGTACCGGCTCCGGCCGCGGCGGTCGCCGTCGCGGACGCCGCTCCGGTCGCGGTGGCCGCTCCGGTCGCGGTGCTGGAGGCCGCTCCGGTCGCGGTCGTCGAGGCCCCGGTGGCGGAGGAGGCTCCGGCGAAGCCGAAGCGCACCCGGACCCGCAAGGCCGTCGCCGCGGTGGCCGAGACCGCCGTCGTCGAGGCCCCGGCGGTGGAGGAAGCCCCGGTCAAGCCGAAGCGCACCCCGACCCGCAAGGGCGCCGAGGCCGCTCCGGCGGTTCCGGCCCCCGCCGCGGTGGAGGAAGCTGCCATCAGGCCGCAGCGCGCCCGCGTCCGCAAGGTCGTGGACGCGGCTCCCGAGCCGGACTTCCAGATGGCCCCGCCCGTGGAGCCCGTGCGGGCGACGCGGACCCGGACCCGCAAGGTCGCCGAGTCGGCCCCGGCCGCCGCGCAGGAGGCTCCGGTCAAGCCGAAGCGCACCCGGACCCGCAAGGCGGCCGCCTCCCCGGAGGCGTAAGCAGCGTTACTCCGGCCCGGTCCCCCGTCCAGGGGGGCCGGGCCGTCGGCGTTCCCGCCCGTCCCGACCGGCCAGTAACGTGAGCGGCATGAGCAAGCCGCCGAGCCTCATCCTGCCGTCCGACGCCCGCGCGTACCGCCTCCCGACCGATCGCGGCGCCTTCGCCGTGCACGAGGCCGGTGAGCCCGTGCGGGGCACCGCCCTGCTGGTCCCCGGTTTCACGGGCAGCAAGGAGGACTTCATCGCGCTCCTGGAGCCGCTGGCCGGCGCGGGCTACCGGGTGGTCGCCGTGGACGGACGCGGTCAGTACGAGACCCCGGGGCCCCGCGAGGAGGCCCCGTACGCCCTGGAAGAGCTGGCGCGCGACCTGCTGGCGCAGGTACGGGCGCTGGGCGGGGGTCCCGTGCACCTGGTGGGGCACTCCCTGGGCGGGCTGATCTCCCGGGCCGCGGTGCTGCGCGACGCCGCGCCCTTCGCCTCGCTCACGCTGATGAGCAGCGGGCCCGCCGCGATCGGTGAAGTGCAGCGGGCCCGGACGAAGCTGCTGGTGGCCGCGCTGGAGGCGATGGGGGACGACATGCCGGCGCTGTGGGCCGCCATGCGGTCCCAGGACCCGCAGGACGGGGCCGCGGACTCGCCCGAGCTCCTGGGCTTCCTGCGGGAGCGGTGGCTGGCCACGGTTCCCGAGCAGCTGATCGCCACGGGCCGGGCGCTGATCTCCGAGCCGGACCGGGTGGACGAGCTGGCGGCCGTCGCGCTGCCGATGCTGGTGCTGTCCGGAACGGTGGACTATGCCTGGCCCGTCCCGTGGATGGACGACATGGCGCTCCGCCTGGGGGCGGAACGGGTGGTGGTGCCGGCCGCCGAGCACTCCCCCAACGCGGAGAATCCGCAGGTCACAGCCGATGCGCTGATCGCTTTCTGGGACTCGTGCGGCAGGTAGTACTTAGCGAGTGAAAAAATTTCCTTAGCGTAGGGAATGTTTGCCCCTTACACTTCGTTAATACCTGTGCAAGGAGAACACCGACGAAGGGAGAAGCCCGTGCGCTTCGAGATTCTGCGCCTGGACGATGTCGACGGAAGTGCCGTGGACAGCACCGTCGTGGACGCGGCCTCCGTCAATCGGATCGTGCAGCAGGCCGCGTATGTCGGCCAGCGCATTCTGATCCGGCCGGCCGCCGCCGCCTGCTGAGGCTCCGGCCCGGCCCACTCACGTCGACGCCCCCGCACCGGTCCCGGTGCGGGGGCGCTCGCGCGTGCGGTCAGGATCCCTGGACGACCTGGAGCACGCCGTTGATGATCTGCTGGACCGCGATGGCGGAGAGCATCATGCCCGCGAGCCGCGTCACCAGGACGACCCCGCCGTCCTTGATGACCCGGATGATCACGAGCGAGTACCGCATGGTGATCCACAGCACGATGTGCATGGCGACGATCGCTGCCCACACGGAGATCTGCCCGGTGGCCCCGCCGGCCTTCTGCACGGCGAGGATGACGGACACGATCGCGCCGGGCCCGGCCAGCAGCGGCATGCCCAGGGGGACGAGGGCGACGTTGACGTCCTTGGTCTGCTTCGGCTCGTCCGTCTTGCCGGTGAGCAGGTCGAGCGCGATCAGCAGGAGCAGCAGACCACCGGCGATCATCAGCGCCGGTACGGAGACGTGCAGGTAGTCCAGGATCTGCTGGCCGCAGAGCCCGAAGACGGCGATGACGCCGAAGGCCACGCAGACGGCCTGCCACGCCATGCGGCGCTGGACCTTGGCGGGGCGGCCCGAGGTCAGGGCGAGGAAGATCGGCGTGATCCCCGGGGGGTCCATAATCACGAAAAGCGTGAGAAAAAGGGATCCGAAGACGGCGAAGTCGAACACAGTGATGCCTTGCAGGAGAGAGGGGTGCCGCGAAGAAAAGTGGTGGGACGGGTGGGGCGGGCCGGCGGTGCGCGGCTCTCAGCGACCCGGTCCGCCGGCGCCGGGCACGGGGAAGGCCCCGGTGGCCCGGCGGGTGATCTCGCCGTAGATCTCGGGGTCGGTCGTGTACTCCCCGAGGCGGCAGGTCTTGCGGCTGCCGTGGTAGTCGCTGGACCCGGTGACCAGCAGTCCGAGGTCCGCCGCCAGACCGCGCAGCCGCGCGCGGGTCGCGGCGTCGTGGTCCATGTGGTCCACCTCGATACCGTCCAGGCCCGCGTCGGCGAGGGCGGCTATCGTCGCTTCGGACGCGCACCGGCCGCGCTTGACGGCGGCGGGGTGCGCGAAGACGGTGACGCCGCCGGCCGCCTGAACCAGGCGGATCGCCTCGAACGGGTCGAGCTCGTGCTTCCCCGCGTACGCGCGCCCGCCGTCGGCGAGCCACTCGGGCGTGAAGGCGTCGGAGACGGTGGGGACCACGCCCAGCTCGACGAGCGCGGTCGCCAGGTGCGGCCGTCCCACGGAACCCTCGCCCGCGATCCGGGCGACCCGCTCCCAGGTGATGTCCACGCCGAGCGCCCGGAGCTTGGCCACCATGGCGTGCGCGCGGGGGGTGCGGTCGTCGCGGACGAGCTCGCGCTCACGGGAGAGCTCGGGCTCCTCGGGATCGAAGAGGTACGCGAGCATGTGCATGCCGACCCCGTCGAGGCGGCAGGACAGTTCCGCCCCCGTGACCAGGGTCAGCCCGGCCGGCAGTGCCGCGAGCGCCTCGGCGTACCCGCCGACGGTGTCGTGGTCGGTCAGCGCGACCACGTCCAGTCCGGCGCGGGCGGCGTTCAGCACGAGCTCGGCGGGGGTGTCCGTACCGTCGGAGGCAGTGGAGTGGGCGTGCAGGTCGATGCGCACAGCCTGGCTCCAGAGTTCGCACGGACGGGGGACACTCCAGGATAACCGTGCCGCGGGGCCCCTCCGATCAACCCCGCCGGGGATCAGGCCGGGCCCAGGACGCGCGGGCTCAGCGCTCCGCACGGCAGGAGCTCGATCTCGGCGCCCGCGTCGCGCAGGTCGGTGAGGACCAGCTCGTCGTACATCAGCAGACCCGACTGCTCGGGCCAGACGATCGCCCAGAGCCACAGGCCCCGCGCTTCCCCGGCGAAGACGGCCCGGTCGTCGGGGGCGCCCTTGACGTGCCACAGCGGTGTGGGACGGCCCGCCGCGACCACCTTGGCGTGCGGCGGCGCGGAGACGTCCATGAACGGGCCCGGGTCCGGGCCGTCGATCCCCGCGTACCGGGACCCGAGGCCGACGCCGAGCTCCTCGGCGATCAGCAGCAGCTCGCCGATGCCGCCCAGCGGGCCCGGCCCCGAACACGCCACGGCCGTCGCCCTGCCTCCGCTGCGGTCGTCACCCGCGGACGCCACCCCGGTGAACAGCCACCCGACGGGCAGCGGCCACGGCATCCACACCGGCACCCGGGCCCGGTGGACGACGACGCCCAGGCCCTCGACGCTGGGTGGGATGACGGGTTGGAGAGGGTGCACGGCATCGTGCAGGGCGCACTGCCAGGAGTCGGAGAAGAGTCCGGGCGCCCTGACGCGGCCACCGCACTTCGGGCAACTCGGTTCACCCCTCATAGGAAGCCACGCTCCTCCCCGCCCGGCGCCCCGTCAAGACGCGATCACCCGTCCGGGCGGTCAGTCCAGTGCGACAGCCGTACGGAGAGGGTCCCGCAGATCGGTGCCGCGCGCGAGCCAGCGCTCCTGGAGGGCGGCCGCGCCGTGCACGCGCTTCCAGGCCGCCTCGTTCGCCGTCATGGGCAGCAGCGGCAGGAACCGGACCGCCTCCATCGGGTCGTCCAGCTCCAGGTCCTCGACCAGACCGCCCGGCTCCGCGACCAGGACGGAGCTGAACGACGCCCCGTCCCACAGGGGTTCGCCCACGTCCAAGGAGGCGCCGGGGGCCACGATCAGCCCCTCGACCTGGGGCGAGGCGGCCAGTACCGCGAGCGGCCTGAGGAGTTTGTCGGTGGGGGCGCGTCCGGCCCGTACGGTCAGCACCAGCTCGGCGCGCGGCCCACGTACGGGATCGGCGACCACGGCGGTCGGGTCGGTCATCGGGTGTGCGGACATGCCGAGGGTCGCGTACCGCACGAGGTCGCCCTCGGCGAAGCGGAGTACCTCGATGCGGTCGGTGCCCAGGAAGGTGACGGCGGCGCGTGCGTCGGGTTCGCCGAACGCGGAGCGCAGCCGGGCCTCGACGAGAGCCAGAATTTCTGCCATGAGGCGAGCATAGAACTCATATCAGCCGGGTAAAGGGCGGCTCTTGACCATCCGTCGGCTGATAGTGTTGACAGCTGTTCGGGGCCGCACGTTGAAGCGGTGTCGCGGGGCCCCGGCGACAGGACGTCCCTCACGGGGGACCGGCCGGAGGAGGTGGGGCTGCGATGGATCGAAGTCGATCGTGCAGTACCGATCGCTCTTCCGCTTCTGTGACGGGCCCGTCCCGCCCCCTGTGATCTTCTGATCAGTAGAAGAGCGACGGCAGAACTACGTCCTCCCGTCCTGCTTCCTTCCACCTGTCCGGGCCTGCCCGCCCGCAGGGGGAGGGTCTCCCACCCGTACGGTCCGTGGCCGTGCGCGCGAAGGAGCCTGCCATGTCGATGCTGCCCTACCTGCGTGCGGCCGTCCGTCCGTCGCTGCGCAAGTCCACCCCCGCTCAGCCCGGCTACGACACGACCCGGGACCCGTCCGCGAGCAGCGCGGTGGTCGACTGCGCCGTCTACCGCGAGGGCCGGCGCGACGCGCGGGAGCGGGGGTCCTCGTGTCTGACGCCGCGTGAGGCGATGCGCCGGGTCCGCCAGGACGGCGGTTTCGCCTGGATCGGCCTGCACGAGCCGACGGAGGCGGAGTTCGCGGGGATCGCCGCCACGTTCGGACTGCACCCGCTGGCCGTGGAGGACGCGGTGCACGCGCACCAGCGGCCGAAGCTGGAGCGCTACGACGACACCCTCTTCACGGTCTTCAAGACCATCCACTACGTCGAGCACGCGGAACTGACCTCCACCAGCGAGGTCGTGGAGACCGGCGAGGTGATGTGCTTCACGGGTCCCGACTTCGTCATCACCGTCCGGCACGGCGGCCAGGGCTCCCTCAAGGGGCTGCGCCACCGCCTCCAGGACGACCCGGACCTGCTGGCCAAGGGCCCCTCGTCCGTCCTGCACTCCATCGCCGACCACGTCGTCGACGGCTACATCGCGGTCGCGGCGGCCGTACAGGACGACATCGACGAGGTGGAGAGCGCGGTGTTCGCCGCCCCCGCCAAGGGCAGTACGCGCGGCGGTGACGCCGGCCGCATCTACCAGCTCAAGCGCGAGGTGCTGGAGTTCAAGCGGGCGGTCTCCCCGCTGCTGCGTCCGATGGAGCTGCTGAGCGAGCGCCCGATGCGGCTGGTGGATCCGGACATCCAGAAGTACTTCCGGGACGTGGCCGACCACCTGGCGCGGGTGCACGAGCAGGTCGTGGGCTTCGACGAGCTGCTGAACTCGATCCTCCAGGCCAATCTGGCGCAGGCGACGGTGGCGCAGAACGAGGACATGCGCAAGATCACCTCCTGGGCGGCGATCATCGCGGTACCGACGATGATCTGCGGGGTCTACGGGATGAACTTCGAGCACATGCCGGAGCTCCAGTGGGAGTACGGCTATCCGATGGTGATGGCCTCGATCGTCGGGATCTGCTTCACGATCCACCGGGCCCTGCGGCGCCACGGCTGGCTCTGACCGGCCCGAGGAGGGTACGGGCGCACCCCCTACTCTGGTGCGCATGACTCTCAGCGCGCTCGACCTGGCCCTCGTCGAGGAGGCCACCAAGAAGTCCGGCCTGATCTGGGTCCGCGGCGCCGGGGCCGACCGCGCCCTGTGGCACGCGTGGGTGGACGGCGCCGCCCACGTGCTGGGCGACGGGCCCGGTGAGCAGCCGTTCCCGGGGCTGCCGGACGGCGCGGCGGCCGAGGTGACCGTGCGCAGCAAGGACAAGGGCGGCCGGCTGGTGGCCTGGACGGCGGTGGTGCGGGAGCTTACCCCGCGCTCCGAGGAGTGGGCGGCGGTGGTCGCGGAGCTCAAGGGCAAGCGGCTGAACGCGCCCGACGCGCAGGAGATGACCGAGCGCTGGGCCCGCGAGTGCCGACTGCTGCGCCTGGAGCCGCAGGCGGTCGCGGCGGCACTGCCGCACGACTCCCTGGCCGCGGCCCCGCTGGACTCGCCCGCGACCACCCGCCGCGCGATCCCGGCCGGTCTGCCGAAGCTCCTGCTGACCCGTAAGAAGAAGATCCCCCGCTGACGGCGTCGGGGACGCGGAACCCGCGCCCACCCGCGCCGCGGGGGCGGGGGTTCGCGACCGGGCGGCCGCCCGCGAGGGCTACGGCTTCGACGGGTTCGCGCCCTGGCCCGTCCCCGTGTTCGCGCTGTCCTTCGTGGTCGGCAGCTGGGACCCGTAGTCGACGGTCTGGTCCTGCGCGGGCGGGGCCAGCGGGAAGGCCTGGCCCCACTCCGCCAGTTCCACCCGGCCGGCGCCGCCCGCGCGTTCCAACAGCAGCGGGTACGGGGTCCCCTCCAGCGACACCGAGAGCTTGCCGCCCTTGCCCGCGTCCGCCGTGACCTGGACGGCGCGGGTCTTGCCGACGCTGGTGTACTCCCCCTTGGCGAGCTTGCCCTCCAGACCCAGCAGCCCGTCCAGCAGCACGTCCATGTCGGTGAAGCCGCGGAACTGCTTGTACGAGGGGTCGCCCTCGGGCACCTTGACGTACTTGTCCCCGAGCTTGCCGGCGGAGTCGGACTGCCCCCAGAACGCGGCGCTCGCCTTCAGGTAGAGCTGCTCCCCCACCCGCAGCAGCTGGAAGGTGTCGTCCTGCGACTTCACCTCGCCCGAGCCGCCGTCCGACTTCAGCCTCATGTCCAGGGTGAAGGACTTGCCGCCGCTGACCAGCGTGCCTGACAGGTGCACCGATTCGGCCTCGGTCGCCGCCGCCCTCGCCTTCGCCTCGATCTTGTCGGCGGAGAGCTTGCCGACGCCGTTCGTGCCCTCGTCCGGATCCTTGCCGCAGCCCGCACCGGTGACGGCGAGGCCCGCGCACAACGCACCGATGAAGGCGGCCCGGCGCAGCCGAGCGGCAGGGGGGTAGGCGGTCACGGGCAGGTGCCTCTCGTAGGTCGGCTGCGGCAGCAGGCAGCGTACCCGCCCGTAGGTCGCCCGCCGCGACCGCGCCCCCGGCCCCGGGGGGCGGGCCCGCCACGACCCCGCCCGGACCGCCCCACCAGGACGCTTGCCCCGGGCACGGGCTAGCCTGAGGGGCGGCAGGACTGTTGGTTGACGCTCTAGGAGGCGCTCGGATGGCTGCAGGCGCCCCGCGGATCTTCGTCTCGCATCTGTCGGGTGTGCCCGTCTTCGACCCCAACGGCGACCAGGTCGGCCGGGTCCGCGACCTCGTGGCCATGCTGCGGGTCGGCGGCCGCCCGCCGCGGCTGCTGGGCCTGGTGGTCGAGGTGGTCAGCCGGCGCCGGATCTTCCTGCCGATGACCCGGGTCACGGGCGTGGAGTCCGGGCAGGTCATCACCACCGGTGTCGTCAACATGCGGCGCTTCGAGCAGCGCCCCACCGAGCGGCTCGTCCTCGGCGAACTGCTCGACCGGCGGGTGACGCTGGTGTCCAGCGGCGAGGAGGTCACCGTCCTGGACGTGGCCATCCAGCAGCTGCCCGCCCGCCGGGACTGGGAGATCGACCGGATCTTCGTACGGAAGGGCAAGTCGGGCGCCCTGCGCCGGCGCGGCGAGACCTTGACGGTGGAGTGGTCGGCGATCACGGGCCTCTCGCTGGAGGAGCACGGCCAGGGCGCCGAGAACCTGGTCGCCACCTTCGAGCAGATGCGCGCGGCCGACGTCGCGAACGTCCTGCACCACCTGTCGCCGAAGCGGCGTGCCGAGGTGGCGAGCGCCCTCGACGACGACCGGCTCGCGGACGTCATGGAGGAGCTGCCCGAGGACGAGCAGGTGGAGATCCTCGGGAAGCTCAAGGAGGAGCGCGCCGCGGACGTCCTGGAGGCGATGGACCCGGACGACGCCGCCGACCTGCTGTCCGAGCTGCCCGAGGACGACCAGGAGCGGCTGCTGACCCTGATGCGGCCGGACGACGCGGCCGATGTGCGCCGCCTGCTGTCGTACGAGGAGAACACCGCGGGCGGTCTGATGACCACCGAGCCGATCGTGCTGCGGCCGGACGCGACGGTCGCGGACGCGCTGGCCCGCGTCCGGCAGGCGGACCTCTCGCCGGCGCTTGCGGCGCAGGTGTACGTGTGCCGGCCGCCGGACGAGACGCCGACGGGCAAGTACCTGGGCACGGTGCACTTCCAGCGGCTGCTGCGGGACCCGCCGTTCACGCTGGTCAGCTCGATCGTGGACACCGGCCTGCCGCCGCTGCGGCCGGACGCCTCGCTGCCGGTGGTGACCAGCTACCTGGCCGCGTACAACATGGTCGCCGTGCCGGTGGTCGACGAGAGCGGCTCGCTGCTGGGCGCGGTGACGGTCGACGACGTGCTGGACCACCTGCTGCCGGACGACTGGCGGGAGACGGACTTCCTATCCGAGGAGGCCGTGAGTGGCCACTGAACGGGGGCGCGGCGAGAACCAGGCCCGCGAGCGGCGCCGGGAGCAGATCCGGGAGCGGCGCGAGCAGGCGCGGCTCGCGGCGCGCGAGCACGGGCCGGCGGAGGCGTCGGGGGAACGTTTCGGCGAGCGGGGCGGGAAGTCCGCTCCGAGCACCGGGGCGAGCGCGCTGTCGCGCTCGCGGGTCCGGCTGGACCTGCCGCGCGCGCCGCGCCGGTCGCTGCTGCCCGAATACGACCCGGAGGCCTTCGGGCGGCTCTCGGAGCGGGTGGCCCGCTTCCTGGGCACGGGCAGGTTCATCGTCTGGATGACGCTGGTCATCATCCTCTGGGTGCTCTGGAACATCTTCGCCCCGGACGACCTGCGGTTCGACCAGTACCCGTTCATCTTCCTGACGCTTATGCTGTCGCTCCAGGCCTCCTACGCGGCTCCGCTGATCCTGCTCGCCCAGAACCGGCAGGACGACCGCGACCGGGTCAATCTGGAGCAGGACCGCAAGCAGAACGAGCGCTCGATCGCCGACACCGAGTACCTGACGCGTGAGATCGCGGCCCTGCGGATGGGCCTGGGCGAGGTCGCCACGCGTGATTGGATCAGGTCCGAGTTCCAGGATCTGATCAAGGAAATGGACGAGCGCCGTCTATTCCCGCCGGAGAGTGACGAAGCTGACCGCTAGCGGCCTTTCCCGAGGCGTGCTACCGAGCCGTACCATCGGGGCATGGCTACCGAGACAAGCTCCGCCGACGCCGCCGCCGCGCCCGAGCAGGACGCGATCCTGGACGCGCTGTCGACGGTGAACGACCCTGAGATCCACCGGCCGATCACCGAGCTCGGCATGGTCAAGTCGGTGGAGATCGGTGACGGCGGCGCCGTAGCCGTCACGGTCTACCTGACCGTGTCGGGCTGCCCGATGCGCGAGACGATCACCAAGAACGTCACCGAGGCCGTCGAGCGGGTCCCGGGCGTCACCTCGGTCGCCGTGACCCTGGACGTGATGAGCGACGAGCAGCGCAAGGACCTGGCGACCACGCTGCGCGGCGGTACCGCCGAGCGCGAGGTCCCGTTCGCCAAGCCCGGCTCGCTGACCCGCGTCTACGCGGTCGCCTCCGGCAAGGGCGGTGTCGGCAAGTCCTCCGTCACGGTCAACCTCGCCGCCGCGATGGCCGCCGACGGCCTGAAGGTCGGCGTGGTCGACGCGGACATCTACGGTCACAGCGTGCCGCGCATGCTGGGCGTCGACGGCCGCCCGACCCAGGTCGAAAACATGATCATGCCGCCGTCCGCGCACGGTGTGAAGGTCATCTCCATCGGCATGTTCACCCCGGGCAACGCGCCCGTGGTCTGGCGCGGTCCGATGCTGCACCGGGCGCTCCAGCAGTTCCTGGCCGACGTGTTCTGGGGCGACCTGGACGTGCTGCTGCTGGACCTGCCTCCGGGCACCGGCGACATCGCGATCTCGGTCGCCCAGCTGGTGCCGAACGCGGAGATCCTGGTCGTGACCACCCCGCAGCAGGCCGCGGCCGAGGTCGCCGAGCGGGCCGGCTCGATCGCCGTGCAGACCCACCAGAAGATCGTCGGCGTCGTGGAGAACATGTCGGGACTGCCGTGCCCGCACTGCGACGAGATGGTCGACGTCTTCGGCTCGGGCGGTGGCCAGAAGGTCGCCGACGGGCTGACCAAGACCGTCGGCGCGACCGTGCCGGTGCTGGGCTCGATCCCGATCGACGTCCGGCTGCGCGAGGGCGGCGACGAGGGCAAGCCCGTGGTCCTGTCCGACCCGGACTCCCCGGCCGGTGCGGCGCTGCGCGCGATCGCGGGCAAGCTGGGCGGCCGCGCGCGCGGCCTGTCGGGCATGTCCCTGGGCATCACCCCGCGCAACAAGTTCTGACCGGGCGGCCCGCACCGGGCCGTCCCGCCGCGGGAGGGGGGGCGCGGGCGGGGGGGGGCGGCACCCCGGGGGGCGGCGGCCGCGGGCGCCCCGCCCCCCCCCCCGGGGGGGTAGGGTGCGCG